>DATEGM010000066.1:0-6263 GCA_035280085.1 Terriglobales bacterium | reverse complement strand
CTTCGGGCGCCGGGGCCTCGGATGTGGTTGCGGCAGTCGCGGTTGAAGTCACGGGCGCCGAGCCGCGGAACAGATATCCCAGCACCAGCCCGAAAGCCAGGCAGAAAACCGCCAGGACATAAGCCTGGGTAGCGGTCCAGGTGGTCGGTGTCTGCGAGCGCGAAGATTCAGCTTCCTTGGCCATTTTCAGTTTCCTTTCCCAATGGTGGCGCCGGCAAGCGCCTTTTCGGGCGAACCCAGGTGGAACAGGCGCTGTACCGCAGACGTCATTTGCTCCTGGTCCATTTTCTCTGGGAGCTCCTTGAGCTCGCGGGCCAACGACCCGGCGATGCGTTGGGTAATGCGCGACGTCACCGTGTGCAGGTCTCTGTCTTCGTCCTGGCTGAAGGGCCCGAACTCATGGCAAAAGGAGTCCAGTTCTTGCCGGCAAATCTCGTCCAGACGCTGGCGCAGGGCCACGATGGTAGGCACCACGCGCTCGGCCTGCAGCTTGCGGCGAAAATCGCGGGCTTCGGCGGCCACAATCTTCTGGCCTTCATCGGCGGCTGCAAGGCGCTCGCCCGCGTTGTGTTTCACCACCTGCTCCAGGTCATCAATGTCGTAAAGAAAAACTCCGGAAACGTGCTTCACAGCCGGATCAATGTCGCGGGGCACGGCGATGTCCACCAGGCAGAGCGGGCGGCCGCCGCGCTCGTGCACAATGCGTTCGGCTTCGTCTTTAGTCAGGATGACGTGCGGGCAGCCGGTGGAGCTGATCACGATGTCAGCCTCGATCAGGTGCGGCCAGCGGTCCTCGAAGGCCACCGGCACGCCGCCCAGCTTCTCCGCCACTTCGGTTGCGTGCTCGAGAGTGCGATTGATCACGCGTACCTGCCGGGCTCCGTTATTCACCAGGTAGCGAGCGGAGAGCTCGCTCATCTTGCCCGCGCCCAGCAGCAGCACGATGCGGTCTTCCAGGGAGCCGAAAATCTGCTTCGCCAATTCCACGGCGGCGTAGGGCACGGAAACGGCAGAGGAGCCGATGGCGGTCTCATTGCGCACCCGCTTGGAAACTGTAAGCGCCTTCTGCAATACGGCATCGAGGAAGCGGCCGGTAGTACCCACTTGCTGCGCCTGACTCCACGCGCCTTTGACCTGGCTGATGATCTGGGGCTCGCCAATAATCATGGAATCCAGGCTGGAAGACACGCGGAAGATGTGGACAAGGGCAGCCTCGTCCAGAAGGCGATAAAAGTGCTGCCATTCGCAAAGCTTCAGGCCATACTCGCGGGCCAGCCAGGAGAGGATGGAGTTGGCGGCCACGCTAGGCTGGCTCGACCAGAGGATGAATTCGGTGCGGTTGCACGTAGCCAGGACGACAACTTCATCAATGCCCTCGGCATGGCTGAGTTCCACCAGCGCCTGGCAGCGGCGAGTCTCATTGATGTAAAAGCGCTCGCGTATGGCCACCGGCGCGGTGCGGTGGTTCAGGCCAATCACCATCAGGTTGGGTTCCAAGGCACGCCCCCAAGGTCATTTGAACTAGGGCACTCGTGCTGCCAAAGAGCGCTTGGCAGCGGGTGGAAGGCCGGTGGTGTTTTTTCAACCACTTACGCCGATGGGGCGGGTAGCGGTCCAGGCCGAGGCTGGCATGAATTGTGGGATAACGCGCTGTAGAGTGTATTTTCCCCCGCTGGGGTTATGGCAATCTGGGGAGCAGGCAAGCTATCTTCTTGTGGGCCAGATAGATAGATTTGCGGCTGATTGGCAGGCCAAGTGCCTTCTCACTTATTGGGAATGTGTTGCGCCCACCGTCAAAGGAGATAAAAGAGAAATGAAAACTGCTGCCTCATTCATTGTCCTGGCTCTAGCCCTGATGTTCTCTACTTCCGTGTTTGCCGCCGATTCCGGCGCTGACCTTTACAAAGCCAAGTGCGCCATGTGCCATGGCCCGGATGGCAAGGGCGAGACCGCCATGGGCAAGCGCCTGGGCATTAAGGACCTGGGCTCAGCCGACGTGCAGAAGCAGTCCGACGGCGACCTAACCACCGTTATCACCAAGGGCAAGGGCAAGATGCCGGGCTATGAAGGCAAGCTGACCGGCGACCAGATTCAGGAGCTGGTGAAGTTCATCCGCACGCTGAAGAAGTAATCAATGAAACAGCGGCGTCATCCTGAGCGCCTTCAGGCGCGAAGGATCTTGCGCGCACCCACCGGCAAATTCGGCGCTGCACGCGAGATACTTCGGGGCTGAAGCCCGCTCAGCATGACGCCCCTGCAAATGGTGCTGCTGGGAGCTTTTGCCTAACCCCGCATTCTTATGCTTCCACGCTAGCCACAATCTGTTTCAGTTCTCGTACTACTCGCTCCGCTTCTTCCGCTGTGTTGTAGTGCACCAGGCCGATGCGCAACCAGCCACCGCTCGCTTCCACGTCGAGGCGGCGCGCCAGGTCGAGGGCGAAGTAATGGCCGTCCCAGGTAAAGATGCCGAGTTCACCCAGCCTGCGCGCCAGTTGGATGGGTGTGTGCCCTTCCATGCGCACCGCCACTGTGGGCGTGCGCTCGTCAAATCGCGCGGGATCGGTGATACCGTACAACTTCAACCCGGGAATCGCGAGCAGGCCGGAGATGAGCGGCTCCATCAACCCGCGCTCGTGATCGCGAATCGCCTGATAGGCGGCGAGGAGAGCGGCTCGGCGGTTCGATACTGACGGATCACTGCGCCGCCCGAGATCAGCCAAGTACTCGACCGCTGCCAGCACTCCCGCGATGTTCTCGTGGCAGAGGGTGCCGGTCTCCCACTGCTCAGGCAGCCGGTCATATTGCGCGCGCACCTTGTAGGGCCGCAGACGGCTGGAGACCGCGCGCTTGCCGTACATTACGCCTGAATGGGGCGCGAAGAATTTGTAAGGCGAGCAGAGCAGGAAGTCGCACTCGAGATCGCGCACGTCAACGGAGCCGTGAGGCGCATAGTGCACCGCGTCAACCACGGCCAAGGCTCCGGCCGCATGCGCCAGGCGCACAATTTCTTTCACAGGATTAATGGTGCCCACCGCGTTTGAGGCGTAGCCCACGGCAACCACCCGCGTGCGCGGAGTAATCTTTGCGGCCAGATCATCCAGTTTTAAGGTGCAGTCTTCCTGATTAACTTCAGCTCGCTTAATGACCACGCCTTTTTCTTCCAGCGCCAGCCAGGGGGAGACGTTGCCATCGTGGTCAAGCCAAGTGAGCAGGATCTCATCGCCGGCCGCGAGTTCGCGCCCGATGGCGCGGCTGAGCAGCAGGTTGAGCGTGGTCATGTTCTGGCCGAAGGAGACTTCATCGGCGTCGCAGCCCAGCAGGTCGGCGATGGCACGATGCGCCTCCGCCAGCATGGCGTCATTGCGTTCGCTGGTGAGGTAGGCGCCGCCGACATTGGCGTTCGATTGCACGAAGTAATTTGTGACCGCATCAATGACCCGTTGCGGCACCTGCGTGCCCCCGGGACCGTCCAGAAACGCCGCCGGGCGCCCGTTGACCTGGAGCTTGAGGGAAGGGAACTGCTCACGAACCCAGGAGACGTCGAGCGCCGCTTTACGATTCAGTGTCGGTGTGCCCATAATTTTTCAATTATTAACGAATGTCATCCTGAGCGCAGCCGGGTGATTCGCTTGCGAATCACCCAGCGAAGTCGAAGGACCCCTGCGTCGTCGGTAATTGTGCGGCTGCCTCAGGGAGTTTTCTGCAACACACTTCAACTTTGATCCGGTGGCGGAAACTCCCTTCAGCAGCGTCGGTGTGCCTCCTGTGGCGGGGTGTTTCGACTCGGGCATGCGCCCTCGCTCAACATGACAGGCATTTACTTATAAGATTAGCCCACCGCTCGCACGAAATCAGCCAGCAACCCGTATGCCGTCTCCGTTACCCCTGGGTTCTGTTCCGTAATCGCCAGGCCGGGGAATATGTCGGTTTCGAAATAAATCGCCGACGAAGTTCCGTTTACCCAGGCCAGAGGATCGCTCAGGGGCAGCTGCTGCGGGCGCACGCTGGCTCGCACGCCTTCCCTTTCACGGCGCGCCTCGCATACCAATTTATACGGCCGGCCGGCGCGGCGGGCCGCCTGCACCGCCAGAGGATGCAAGGCCGCAATGCCTTCGCGGTCGATCTCGTGCGGTTTGAGCGGCACGCGCATCAGCACTGTCACCAGCGCAGCCACTTTGACAGCTGCGTCCCAGCCTTCGAGGTCATCGGTGGGGTCGGTTTCGGCAACGCCCAGTTCCTGCGCCTTGCCAATGGCGCGGTTGAGCGTGCTGCCTTCCTCCATCTGCTGCAGCACAAAGTTGGTGGTGGAATTGAGGATGGCGCGGAAGCCAAGCACCTTTACCGTGGGCAGCGTGTCGCGAAACAGGCAGAAGATGGGGACGCCGTCCATGACCGTGGATTCGAACAGAAATTTGCGGCCGACCTTCCGGGCGAGCGAGCTGAGTTCGGCATAGCCGTGCACCACCGGACCTTTGTTGGCTGTAATGGCGTGAGCGCCCGTCTCCAGAGCCGCTTTCAGGTGGTCAATGGCGGGCTGGCCGGTTTCGCGGTTGAGAGAGGTGATTTCGAAAAGGACATCCGCCTGGGCGGCACGCAGCCAGTCGCGTACATTGCCGGCGCCAGAAGCCGCAGGCATCTGACCACGCAGGAGCTCCGGCGCGTCCAAGCCATCGGGCGCGGCGATCCAGCCCAGGCGGCGGGTGGCCACGCCGGTGATGCGGAATTCGATGCCATAGTGGTCGCGCAGGTCGGAGCGTTTGCGTTCCAGCAAGGAAACGAGGGCCCGGCCAACATTCCCGAATCCCAAGAGCGCCAGGTTGTGAGTGGTGGTGATCAAGGGAGGATTGTAGTGCCGCCCTTACGGGGCTGGCGTATTTTCTGCGTCTTTACCCAGGGCTTACGCCCTGGGCTAAAAGCTGTTTCGCCCTTCGGGCTGGCCCTGCCAGGCCAAGAGTTGTTGATTCCAGGGCGTGGTGGACAGTGGCGCACACATGGGGCCGGGAAAGCGAATTCTTGTCGCTGCTTGCCTCATAGCGGCATCAGGTAGCGGAAATAATCGTTGTCGCGCTTCCAGCCCAGGCTTTCATATAGGCGCTGGGCAGGATGGTTGTCCACCGCGGTTTCCAGCCACAGGCCATCGGCCTTGGTCTCCACCGCCCACTGCCGCGCACGCTCCATCAGCGCTTTGGCTGCGCCGCTGCGCCGAGCCTCGGGAGAAACGAACAGGTCATTCAGGATCCACATTCGCTTCATCGCGGTGGAAGAGAAGCAGGGATAGAGCTGCACGAAACCGACAGCTTTATCGCCATGCAGCGCCAGGAAGATAACCGATTCGTCTCGCTGGAGACGTTCAGAAATGAAGGCGCGCGCGGCTGTGAGATCAGGTTTTTGTTTATAGAACTGGCGGTAAGCGTCGAACAGGGGCGCGATGCGCTCGGCCTCTTTGGCGGTGGCGTGAACGATGCGAAGCGGGTTAGCGGCAGATCTAGTTGAGGACATTTTCTTTGCTCAGCTCTTGGCTCTTAGCTATTGGCTCTTGGCTTGAACGTTGCCACAGAGGTCTTCAAGCCAAGAGCTAATAGCCAAAGGCTAGTAGCCAGCCAGGTTGGAGCCAGTTAAGCCGGACACTATCCCATCGTGTGGGCGCGTTCTGGTTCAATCTTGAAGATCACGCGCACCTCGCCCGGCCTGCGGTTGGGATATTTGTCCATGCCCAGATACTTCTTGGCCATCTTGTCAATGTGGGCGTCAGCGCCGTTCTTGGTGACTTCCGCCACTTTGCCCTCTACTCCCAGGTAGCGATAAGGATTGTCCGGGTCCATAATGGCGAGCGCCACGCGCCCATCGCGCCTGAGGTTGCGGTCTTTGACCCGGCCTTCCGCGGTGTTAACAATGATGTTCTTGCCATCGTAGTCCACCCATACCGGCGTCACCTGGGGGCTGCCGTCGGATTTTAGGGTGCCCAGGCTAGCAAACGCTTTTTTCTTGAAGAGGTCAGTGTATTTGTCGGGAATTACTCCAGCCATCGGCGTCCTCCTGCGTGTTAGCGCAAAGGATGATTATAAATGGGAGAAGGACTTGGTAGGCAGCGCTCGGCCAGCGGAAAGCGAGCAATTAGCATTTAGCCCCAGCACCTGAGTGTCGGTCCGAGGAGAATCGTGAACGGCTAAGTGCTAATTGCCAACTGCTAGTTGCTTCTTTCACCCCACGTCCGCCGCAATGTGCGGAATCACGGCTCGCAGCAGGGCGATAAACTGGCCCTT
>DATEGM010000065.1:0-4670 GCA_035280085.1 Terriglobales bacterium | reverse complement strand
GCGGCGCGTGGTCGGGGAGCAGCCGCGGCAACGGCGGCAGAAAGCAGGCAAAAAGCCGACAAGCGGAGTACGCGGGGGACACCTGTAAACGGGCGCAGAATACTGAAAGGATATCAAAGCCTGGGGAGAGGCAAAAGGGCAACCGCCCATCGAGACTACGTTTTGGGCTGGCTCACGCTCGGTTTGCGCAGCTCCGAAGGGTGGTAATTATGAGCCTGGCCGCATTTGGGGCAGACAGTTCGCTGGTTGTGTTCGGCCATTTGCTGCAGAAAAGCGGAAAAAGTTGTTCCACAATTCTTGCAGAAAACGTCTACCTTTTCTTCCGCTGCACTCATGGGGTATTAGTATAGCGCCGTTCTGCCCGCCCCTTTCCGCTGGCAACTTTCTTGTGAACGAAATTTTACAGATCAGACTGGCGGGAAGCGCGCCGCAGCCCTATGCCAAACGGTAAAATACCCCTAAAATGGATTGAAAGTTTTGTTGCTGCCGGGCGTATTTCTCTATAGGGCAGCAACAGGGCAGGTGCCTGCATTTTGGCATCGGAGCCGGCCACGGTCCTGCACACGTCTACGGGAGAACAAGGATGGCAGCACGCACGGGCTCGACAGTTCCCGATCTGTCGGCGCTAAGAATTGACGAAGGAGCCCGAAAGCCGCGCGGCGGCCCCAAGTGGCCGCGCTGGGTGGCAGCGGCCTTGGCATTGGTGTTGCTGATTTCCGCCGCCATTTATGCTGTGCGCGGAAAGACAGCAGTGGTGGAAGTGGCGTCCGCCCAGGCTCCCAGCGCCGGCGGGGAAGTCGCGCTTCTGAATGCAAGCGGGTACGTTACGCCGCGCCGGCGGGCGACTGTGGCCGCGAAAATTACCGCCCGCGTCACCCAGATGTATGCCGACGAAGGCATGCGCGTAAAAGAAGGGCAAATTCTGGCTCTGCTCGACGACTCCGATTTCCGCGTGCGCCTGAACTCCGCCAAGGCCGACCGCGACGCCACTGCCGCTCAGTTGCAGGACCTGCAGGTGCAACTGGCTAACGCGGAAATCGAACTGCATCGCACCCAGCAACTCACCAAGCAGGGCGTCAGCAGCCCGGAGGCGCTGGATAACGCGCGCACGACGGCCGACAGCCTGCGCGCGAAAATTGCCATGACTCAGGGGCAGATTCAGGCTTCCGACGCCAAAATTCACGTGGCCCAGCAAGACCTGGACAACTGCACGGTGCGCGCGCCCTTTGCCGGCATTGTGGTTTCCAAGGATGCGCAGGTGGGAGAAATGGTTTCGCCCAACTCCGCCGGCGGCGGCTTCACCCGCACCGGTATTGCCACCATTGTGGACATGAAGTCGCTGGAAGTTGAAGTGGACGTCAATGAGTCCTACATCGCCCGCGTGCGGCCAGGGATGCCGGTTACATCGGTGCTCGATGCCTACCCTAACTGGCAGATCCCCTCCAAGGTGCGCACCATTATTCCCACCGCTGACCGGCAGAAGGCGACGGTCAAGGTTCGCATTGCTTTCGACCAGCTTGACCCGCGCATCCTGCCCGACATGGGGGTGAAGGTCACCTTTTTGGGCAATGAGGATAAGGCGGCCAAATCCGAAGGCGTGAAGGTGCTGGTGCCGCAAACCGCGCTGCGTAACCAAAACGGCAGCCAGGTGGTTTTTCTCTATAAAGAAGGGCATGTGGAGCGGCGCGCCGTAGGAGTGGGCGAAACCCGCGGCAGCGATGCGGAAATCACGGCCGGGCTGGCGCCCGGCGATCAGGTGGTGGTGAGCGGTTTGGAAGGCCTGCGCGACGGCGAGCGCGTAGAAGTCAGGAGGTAAATACACTTCATGGTCAGGGTAGACGGCAGCGGCGAAGGCAGCAGCCTGGTGCAGGTGCGCGGGCTGGACAAGAAGTACCAGCGCGGTGGCGAGGACATCCACGTCTTGCAGGGGTTGAACTTGGACGTGGACAAGGGCGACTTTGTGGCGTTCATGGGACCGAGCGGTTCGGGCAAGACAACCCTGCTTAACCTTTTGGGCGGACTTGATGTCCCCACACGTGGCAGCATCACCGTTGCGAACGACGAAATCACGCACCTGTCGGCAGCCAAGCTCACGGAATGGCGAGCGCGCCATGTGGGTTTCATTTTTCAAATCTACAATTTGATCCCCGTGCTCAATGCATTCCAGAATGTCGAGCTTCCCTTGCTGCTGACAAAGCTCTCGAAATCTGAGCGACGGGCGCACGTGGAAACGGCGCTATCGGTGGTCGGTCTGGCCGATCGCATGAAGCATTTCCCGCGGCAGCTTTCCGGAGGCCAGGAGCAACGGGTCGCGATCGCGCGGGCCATTGTGGCCGATCCCACCTTCCTGTTGTGCGACGAGCCTACCGGCGACCTGGACCGAAAGAGTGCCGACGAAATCATGACCTTGATTGAGGAATTGGTGGGCAGTTACCACAAGACGGTCTTGATGGTGACGCACGACCCGCTGGTAGCGGCTCGCGCCCACACCACGCTTCATTTAGAAAAGGGCGTTCTGGTGGAAGGGAATAAGGTGGCACAGCCCGCCGGTGGAGGGTCGGCATGAAGTTCAGCGGTATTATCTTCGCCAATCTGTTGCGTAAGAAAGTGCGGCTGTTGCTCACCATCGGTTCGTTTGCGGTGGCGCTGTTTCTGTTTGCCTTTCTCGGGGTGGTACGCGATGCTTTCGGCCGGGGCGCTGACGTGGCTGGAGCGGATCGCCTGGTCATCATCAACCGAACGTCCATCATCAACACTATTCCACTGTCCTATCGCGACCAGATCCTGCGCCTGCCTGGCGTTCGGTACGTAACCCACAACAATTGGTTTGGCGGCATCTACCAGGACGAAAAGAACTTTTTTCCCCAATTCGTGATTGATCCTGAGAACCAGCGTGCGGTGTTCCCGGAATTTGTTGTTCCTGACGATCAGTGGAATGCGTTTTTGAAAGACCGGGAGGGCGCTGTGGTTGGGGCGCGTACGATGGAGCGTTTCCACTGGAAAATCGGCGACCGCATTCCTATAAAAACGACGATTTGGGGCGGCGGTTCGTGGGAGTTCAACATTGATGGCGTGTATCACGGCAAGCAGCCTCAGGATGACGAAACGCAGTTCTGGTTACAGTGGGATTATTTCGAAGAGCGCATCCCGGAGCGTATAAAGGGCCAGGTGGGGTGGTACGTGCTGCGCGTAAATAATCCCGATGAGTCTCCCCGCATTGCCAAGACAATCGATGAGCAGTTCGCCAACTCTCCCTACGAGACCAGGACGGAAACCGAATCGGCGTTTGCCGCCGGCTGGGTGAAGCAATTCGGCAACATTCGATTCCTGATCGTGACCATTGGCGCGGTTGTCTTTTTTACCCTTCTTCTGGTGACCGGTAATACCATGGCCATTGCCGTGCGTGAGCGGACGCCGGAACTCGCCGTCTTGAAAGCGATTGGGTTTTCGGACCGCTCGGTTCTCGTTTTCGTGCTCGCCGAATCGCTCGCTATATCGCTCATGGGAGGTCTGGTGGGCCTGTTTCTGGCGGTGCTCGCAGTTCCTGTGCTGTCCAAGGCCCTCAGCGGAATGCTGCCCCGCCTCTTTCTTTCTCCTACCCTGCTGGCCTTTGGCCTTGGTACCGCGCTTGCGGTTGGGATAGTTAGCGGCGCTTTGCCTGGCATCGCGGCCATGCGGATGCGCGTGGTCAACGCCCTGAGGAGGGTTTGAGCGATGCTGGCAAAGCTCTTCTTCGGAATTCTGATAACTGTCGGAGCCGTTGCCGCGCTTCTGCTGGTCTTGGCCGTGCTGGGGGGAATTCTTGCCGGCTTACTTGCGCCCGTTGTAGGCTCGGTTCCCATTTCATATAACCTGCGCAGCGTAAGAGCGCGCTGGACTTCCACCATCGTTGCCATCCTCGGTATTGCTGGCACCGTTGGAGTCTTCGTGGCGATGCTTTCCCTGGCGCGCGGATTCAGGTCCACACTGGTGGCTTCAGGTTCTCCCACCAATGCTCTGGTTATGCGGGCTGGCGCCTCCAGCGAAATGATGGGTGGAATAACGCTGGATTCTGTCAAGGTACTGCAAGACGCTCCCGGTGTCGCACGGGACAACTCTGGGCCACTGGTCACGCAGGAGGTTGTCGGTGTCGTTCCGTTCCCGCTAATCAGCACGGGTACGGACGCCAATGTGCAAATCCGCGGTGTGTCACCGAACGTGCTGCGCATCCGTAAGTTTGCCAAAATTGTTCAGGGACGGATGTTCGTTCCCGGCCTTACGGAACTGGTGGTTGGCAAAAACGCTTCACGGACCTACGCGGGACTGACGCTTGGTAATACCGTCGATTTCGCGGGTGGTCGCTGGCAGGTGGTTGGAGTGTTCGACGCGGGAGGGTCTGCGTTCGATTCAGAAGTGTGGTGCGACGGGCGAATTCTCGCCCAGGTGCTTAAACGCCCAGAAAACATTTTTCAATCGGCAACTGTCCGCCTTGCCTCTGCTGATTCGTTTCAACGGTTCAAAGATGCGGTTACTTCCGATCCCCGGATGAATGTGGACGTAATTCGCGAGATTGATTATTACGCCAAGCAATCCACAACCATGACTCGCCTGATTACCGTGCTGGGCGGCTTGGTGGCCGCTATCATGGCCATTGGCGCAATCTTCGGCGCTCTGAACACCATGTACTCCGC
>DATEGM010000064.1:0-3469 GCA_035280085.1 Terriglobales bacterium | reverse complement strand
AATTGCTCTTCTGGATCGTCTTTAACGTCTTTGTGCTGGTCATGCTGGCCCTCGACCTCGGGGTCTTCCACCGGCGCGCCCACACCATCAAGTTCCGCGAAGCCATGGGCTGGAGCATCATGTGGATCTCCCTGGCTGCTGGTTTCGCGGTGCTGGTTTATTTTTGGCGCGGGCGCACCCCCGCGCTGGAGTTCACTACCGGCTACCTGATTGAACTCTCCCTCAGCGTCGATAATCTGTTTGTCTTCCTGCTGATTTTTCGCTATTTCCGTGTTTCCAGCTGGCAGCAGCACAAGGTGCTTTTCTGGGGCATTCTGGGCGCGCTCATCATGCGCGGCATCTTCATCGTGCTGGGCGTGGGCCTGATTCGCCGCTTTGATTGGATTATCTACCTGTTCGGCGCTTTTCTGGTTTACACCGGCGCCAAGCTCTTCCGCAGCAAGGAAATGGAGGTGCATCCTTCCGAGAACCGCATGGTGCGCCTCTTTCGGCGCTGGATACCGGTAACCCCTGACTTCGTGGGCAGCAAGTTCCTGGTGCGCGATAACGGTCTCTACGCCACGCCCTTGCTGATCGTGCTGCTGGTGGTAGAAACCACCGACATACTCTTCGCTGCCGATTCCATCCCCGCCGTGCTGGCCATCACCCTTGACACATTCATTGTCTACACTTCAAACGTCTTCGCCATCCTCGGCCTGCGCTCCATGTACTTTGCCCTGGCCGGCATGATGGAAGCTTTTCACTACCTGCACTATGGCCTGGCGCTCATCCTGATGTTCATTGGCGCGAAGATGCTGGTCTCGCACTACTACCGCATTCCCACCGAAGCCGCCCTGGCCGTGGTGGGGGCGGTGCTGGCGGCCTCTGTTCTGGCTTCCATCCTGCATCCACAGAAGAAGCCGGCATGAACCCAAACCAAAACCGCAGAGGACGCAGAGTACGCCGAATGAAAACCGCAGAGGACGCAAAGGACGCCGAGGTGTTTTGAATTCTTTTGCCACAGCGCGGCTGTGGATGTAAGCAGGAATTAAGCTTAAAGAAGCCGCTTCATAAACCAGATTCCTCTGCGTCCTCCGTGTCCTCTGTGGTTTTCATTTCACAAGAAAACAAAACCCAGCACTTGGCCGGAGTGCTGGGTCATTGAGCGACGAGCCGTTTACTGCTTGGGAGCGGCTCCGGACTTGTTGCTGCAGGTGGTCGAAACCCGGTAAATGTTCTTCACCGTGATGCTGGGCTGTGCCGCCGCTGAAGCTCCGCCCGATGCACTCGATCCGCCGCTGGAAGTGGTTCCTTCTACGCGAACCTCCTCCCCGACGTGCGGCTTTAAAGCGTTGCCATCGGCGCCCTGGGGAAGTTGGAGCATGTAGCTGGTGCCGCCCTTGTCGGTGACGGTGAAGTTGTTGCCCGAATTGCCGAGGCACCCTTGCACCATATTCTGGCCTGCGGCAGACTGCGCGCCTTGGCCGCTGCTTGGGGGAGTCTGCGAGTTGGGAGCCTGGCTCGCCGTTCCCTGACTGGTGCTCGGAGAACTCTGCGAACTGGGAGCCTGCTGCGCGCACACCCACGCCGAAAGCGCCAGCAGAACCGTGGTTAACAACAATGTCTTACGCATTCAGAGAAACCTCCATGGAGATTCGAACATGGCGCGTAGAGCACTTAGAGGTTCACTGCCGGCCGGGGTTTGCCCCGGGTGGGCGGGAATCTTCTCTGGCGGGTTCCGACCTACCAGGAACTCTGTTTAGGGCGGCAGGTGCCTTATAAACAGCCGAGGTTAGCCTGCGATGTGCAAGCAATTCCGTGAGATGGGGCGGCTTACGCTATCATTGGTACGTGGCAAAAGTACCGGTCCCCATCCCGCCTCAGCCTTACGACGTGACTATTGAAGCCGGCCTGCTGGGCCGCGCCGGCTCAATCCTGCGCGACATTTTGCCGCCCAGCGCGCGCTGTTTCGTTGTCACCGTGCCTACAGTGCGCAAGGCGTGGGCCGAACCGCTCATGAAGTCGCTGGCTGACTCCGGCCTGCAGGCGCAAGTGGTGGAAATAGCGGAAGGCGAATCGCACAAGACCTTCTCCACCGTGGAACAGTTGGCTCGCAAGCTGGTGAGCCTGGGCGCTGACCGGCAATCAGTCATCCTGGCCTTCGGCGGGGGTTTAGTGGGCGACTTGGCCGGCTTTCTCGCCTCCATTTACATGCGGGGCATTGACTACGTGCAGATTCCCACCACGCTGCTGGCGCAAGTGGATGCTTCGGTGGGCGGCAAAACCGGCGTCAACTTGCGCGATGGCAAGAACCTGATCGGCCGTTTTCACCAGCCGCGCGCCGTGCTTACCGACCCCAGCGTGCTCAGCACTTTGCCGGAGCGCGAATTCCGTTCCGGTCTTTATGAGGCGCTTAAGTGCGGTGTGATCAGCAACGCGGAAATTTTCGCCCGCCTGGAAGAAGGCCGCGACCCCATCCTGCAACGCGACATTCCCGCGCTGGAGTGGCTGATCACAGAGACGGTGAGGGTGAAGGCCGCCATCGTTACCCAGGACGAGAAAGAAGGCGACCTGCGGCGCGTGCTCAACTTCGGCCACACCATCGGTCACGCGCTGGAGGCCGAAACCGGCTACAAGCACTTTCTGCACGGAGAAGCCGTGGCCTGGGGCATGGTGGCTTCCGCCATGATCGCCGCCGCGATGCAGAAGACCGACTCCGACACGGCCCGTCGCATCATCTCCACCGTGCTGGCCCTGGCCACGCTGCCGCGCGTGGAGCCGCGCGGGAAGCGCGTTTTCCGCCGCCTGAAAAACGATAAGAAGACCACGAACGGCGTGGTCCACTTCGTTCTTCCCACGCGGATCGGGGCGGCGGAAATCGTCAGCGAAGTGCCGGACAGCGCGGTAGTGCAGGCCATCGAAGAGTTGCGCTATCTTTCCCGCGCCTGAACCAGCCTTGACTCCGACCACAAAACCCGCCGTTACGGGCGCAGCTCCGGAAGGCGCTCGCGATGCGCAGACCGCGGCCGTTGCCGTGCGCGAAATGTTCAGCTCCATCGCGCCCCGCTACGACTTGCTCAACCACCTGCTCTCCTTCAATGTGGACCGGTTGTGGTGGCGGCGCACGGCTCGGGTCTTTGCCCACATTTTGAATCGCAGTGACGCCTGCGTGCTCGACCTGTGCTGCGGCACCGGCGACATGGCGTTTGCCTTGAGGCAGCGTGCGGACAAGGCCGGGCCGCTCATTCTGGGCGCTGATTTTTCTCATCCCATGCTGCAGCGGGCAGTGCAAAAATCAGCAGGAACACCGCTATGCTGGGTGGAAGCCGACGCCCTGCGCCTGCCCTTGCCCGATGCTTCGCTCGACCTGGTAACCGCCGCGTTCGGTTTTCGCAACTTAGCAGACTACGATAGCGGCCTGCGGGAGATCGCCCGCGTGTTACGGCCGGGAGGCGAGGCGGGCATTCTCGATTTCGGCGAGCCGCGCGGC
>DATEGM010000063.1:0-15036 GCA_035280085.1 Terriglobales bacterium | reverse complement strand
ATTGAGCACCTGGTGAAGATGGGCTTCGAAGTGCACCGCAGCACCGGTGTACGTTATACCGTGCTGGGGGCAGTGGGCGCACGCGTTGATTTCGATACTCGTGAATTAGAGGTGCTCAGCGGTGTAGACCAGGTGCACCGCATCAGCGCACCCTACAAACTGGCTGGGCGCAGTTTCCGCCCGGAAGGCACCGTCGTCAAAGTTGGCAATGGAATGGAAATTGGCGGCAATAAGGTTGTGGTCATGGCCGGACCGTGCTCGGTGGAGTCGCGCGAGCAGCTGTTCGCTGCGGCTGAGCAGGTTGCAAACGCGGGCGCCCGCGTTCTGCGCGGCGGCGCTTTCAAGCCGCGTTCTTCTCCTTATTCGTTTCAGGGGTTGGGCGAGGAGGCGCTCAAGCTGCTGCGCGAGGCAGGAGAGAAATACAAGCTGCTGGTGATCAGTGAAGTCATGGCCATCTCGCAGATCGCGGTGGTGGCGCCCTACGTGGACATTCTGCAGGTAGGCGCGCGCAACATGCAGAATTTCGACCTGCTGCGCGAACTGGGAAAGGTGCGCAAGCCGGTGCTGCTCAAACGTGGAATTGCCGCCACCCTGGAAGAGCTGCTGCTTTCCGCCGAATACATCATGTCGGGTGGAAACTACGACGTAATCCTGTGCGAGCGCGGCATTCGCACTTTTGAAACCTACACGCGCAACACGATGGACATTTCCGCCATCCCTATCATCCACAAGCTGTCGCACCTGCCCATGACCGCCGACCCCTCGCACGGCACCGGGCGGCGCGACAAGGTGCCGCCCATGGCGCGCGCCGCCGTGGCCGCGGGCTGCGATGCGCTGCTGATTGAAGTGCACCACGACCCGGATCACGCCCTCTCCGACGGCGCGCAATCCTTGCATCCCGAACAATTCCGCAAGCTGATGGACGAACTGCGCATCATTGCCCCCGCCGTAGGCCGCACTATCGCGTGAACTCCATCCGGCAAATCACGATCATCGGCACCGGGCTGATTGGGGGTTCCTTCGCCCTCGCCATACGGAAGGCGGGTTTTAACGGACGCGTGATCGGCTGCGACCGCGAGCCGGTGCTGGCGCAGGCGCTCGAACGGGGCGCGATCGACTTGGGAGTAGCCGATCCTGCCGAGGCCGCCCGCGGCAGCGATGTAATCCTTCTGGCGACTCCCGTGGGCGCCATCATTGATCTGATCGAACGCATTGGGCCGATTGCGCCGCCGGAATCGTTGCTGACAGATGTGGGCAGTACGAAGGCAGAAGTCGCGAGCCGGGCGCGGGCCGTGTTCGGTCAGCAGGCGGGGCAGCGCTTTCTGCCGGGTCATCCCATGGCGGGCAAGGAGCAAGGAGGCATCGAGCGCGCTGATGCGGCACTCTTTCAGGGCGCGGTGTGGGTGACCACCCCCCTGGGCGAACTTTCAGCCCCAGCCACGAAATTCTTTGAACTGATTGCCGCTACGGGCGCGCGCATCGTCAGCATGGAGCCGGAGCGGCATGATCGGATGTGCGCCTGGTTGAGCCACCTGCCCCAAATGTTGGCCACGGCCCTGGCGGCTGGCTTGGAAGAGGAATTCGCCGCCGACCCGCAGGCGCTGGAACTGGCAGGGCCGGCGCTGCGGGAGATGACCCGAACCGCTGCCAGCCCTTACGCCATGTGGCGCGACATCGCGCTCACTAACCGCACCAATCTGCAGGATGCGTTGCTGCAGCTGGAGCAGCGCCTGGCCCACTTGCGGGAAAATCTGAGCACCCGGGAACTGGCGGCCGAGTTCGACCGCGGGAACAGCTTCCGAAAATCCTTAACCGCAGAGGGCACGGAGGGACACGGAGGAAAGAAATAAAAAACAATTCAACGCGGCCTGCGGCTTCGTGACATTTTGAAGTGGAAGTTTAGGTTTTTTCCGGCCCTGATTTTTTGAATTGGGATTCCCTCTGTGCCCTCTGTGTCCTCAGTGGTTGATTACGAAGTTTGCGTTGAGCGATGCCGCGAAAGTAGAATCCCCATCTTATGAACAAAGTTGTGGCCAGCGCCGAGGAAGCGGTGCGCGACATCCCTGATGGCGCCAGCATCATGATTGGCGGATTTGGGCTGTGCGGCAACCCGGAGAACCTCATCCGTGCTCTGGTCAAAAAAGGTGTGAAGAACCTGACCACGATGAGCAACAACGCCGGCGTGGATGGTTTTGGCGTGGGCCTGCTACTGGCCGCGGGGCAGATTCGCCGCCATATCGGCACCTACGTGGGCGAGAACAAGCTGCTGGAACAGATGGTGCTGAGCGGCAAAATTGAGCTGGAACTGGTGCCGCAGGGCACATTTTCCGAGCGCATGCGCGCGGGAGGCGCCGGCATTCCTGCGTTTTTCACGCCCACGGGTGTGGGCACGATGGTGGGCGAGAAAAAAGAAACGCGTGAGTTCGACGGCCGTACTTATGTGATGGAACGCGCGCTGATAGCCGATTACGCCTTCATCAAAGCCTGGAAGGGCGACAAGTGGGGCAACCTCATGTATCGCAAGACGGCGCGCAACTTCAATCCCATGATGGCGACCGCTGCGCGCATCACTATCGCGGAGGTTGAGCAACTGGTAGAGGTGGGCGAACTGGACCCTGACTCCATTCACACGCCCAGCGTTTACGTGAAGCGCATTTTCCAGGGAGAACGGTACGAGAAGCGGATCGAAAAGCGCACGGTGCGCAAAGCGTGAGCTATGCCCGCGCCCGACAACACGGTGCAGGAGGTCCGGGCTAGCGTGCTGCACTACCTGCGCCTGTACGAGCAGGGCAGCCTGACGCTGGGCGACCTGGCAGCCGAACTGAGCATCATGGCGCCGGCGTACGACGAAGCCATGGGCGGCATAGCCGACCATTTCGGGGAATTGCTGGAAATGGCGTACAAGTACCGCGCCCAATCAGTCGCCGACGCGCGCACGTCGTACGAAGATCTGGAACGTGTGCTGACGGAGTTTCGGCGTGCCGAAGCGGCCTGGGAATAAAGATCAACGCAGAGGTCGCAGGAGAAGATCAACGCAGAGATCGCAGAGGAAAATAGGGAATTAATTTTTGTCTGATTAGAAGCATCGGCACGGAAGTGAATGGCTGAGTGCTGACTGCTGAATGCTGATTGCTTGTCAAAGGGAGCGGATGACCACACCAACCAAACCGGGCAAGGACACGGAAAAACGCGATCGCATCGTGCGCCGCATCGCCAGGGAACTGCGCGACGGCTTCTACGTCAACCTGGGCATCGGGATGCCTACGCTGGTGGCGAACTGCGTCCCCAAGGGCATGGATGTAGTGTTGCAAAGCGAGAACGGCATGCTGGGCATAGGCCCCTTTCCCCTGGAGGGGCGCGAAGATCCCGACCTGATCAATGCAGGCAAGGAGACGGTTACCGAAATTCCAGGCACCTCCTATTTTTCCAGCGCCGATTCCTTCGCCATGATCCGCGGCGGACACATTGACCTCAGCGTGCTGGGCGCCATGGAAGTAGACGAAGAGGGCAATCTGGCCAACTGGATGATTCCCGGCAAAATGGTGAAGGGCATGGGCGGAGCCATGGACCTGGTGGCGGGCGCGCGCCGTGTAATCATTGCTATGGAGCACACCACCCGCGAAGGCCAGCCAAAAATCCTGAAAAAGTGTACGCTGCCGCTCACCGGAGTGCAGGTGGTGGACACCATCGTCACCGAGATGGCCTACATCAACGTGACTCCCTCCGGCCTGGTGCTGGAGGAAGTGGCGCCCGGGTGTACTCCTGAAAGCGTGCAGGCGGCCACGGAAGCCAGGCTCATCGTGAGCCCACAACTCAAGGTGATGGCGAGCTGAAGTGGATTTGCGGAATACCGCGGGTGATGCCGCGCGCGAGATGCTTCGGCCCCGAATGGCCTCTGAGGACGCCGAATTGCTTAGTTTTCTTGCTGCCCCAGCTTTCTCACAGCAACTCTTCCAATCCGGCTCAGGCGATAGAGATGACGGGGGGGACGGCCGACGGCCGGTGATTTTTCCCAGCGCTGTTCCAGCCAACCGCTGCGCTGCAAGCGCGCCAGGATGGGATAGAGCGTGCCCGACTTGAGCCCGGTCTGCTTGAGTAGATCGTAGCCGTAACGCCAGGCTGGCCCCCGCCGCAGGAACACAGAAAGCACAGCCAGAGTCTGGGGCGAGCGCCGCAGGTGAAAAGGCACACCCGTAACTCTAGGTATGTGGGAATACAACCGTCAAGCACCCTCCGGCTCGCAAGCTGCTGAAGGAAGCGTTCCCCGTCCCCTTTTGGGGTACAATGGAATGTGATTCCAGCCCACATCCGGCGCAGGTCCTGCGACCCACACCTGCGGACTTCAGTACAACGCAACACCCACCTACTTCATCCAGAGAAGCGGCGCCTTACGGGCGGCCAAGGAGACCGGACTTATGGCTCTGCACGATACAGCGGTTTCGCCGTGGCGTGCGCGGGTTGAAGACGTCCTGATCACCGGGGAACTGCGTTACCGAGTTCCCAAGAATAGCTCCTCTGTGGCCAAAGCGCGGGCCAGGAGCCGCCATTTAAAAGAACTGGCGGGTAAGAACGCGTCTATTCATGAATTTCTTGAGGCGCTGGCGCGTGCCGCGAGAGAGGTATGCAATGCGGGAGCTGCCGGGGTAAGCAGGCTGGTCCAGTCTGACCACGGGGCTCAGCTGATTCGCTGGGAAACCGTTGCCGGCGATCTGGCCCAACATGCCGGCGCGACCAGCCCGCGGGACTGGAGTCCCTCGGGCGCCACCCTGGAGCGCAAATCTCCACAGCTATTCCTTTATCCCGCCCGTTGTTTTCACTACCTGAGCGGATTGAAACCTGCCATTGTTGAAGGTCTGGTGGTGCCTATATTTGTGCGCGGCACGCCCTGGGGCACGTTGTGGGTGGTTTCTCATGAGGAACACCACAATTTCGACCAGACGGATGTGGACGCAATCAGCAGCCTGGCCGAATTCGCCGCTGGGATTCTCGTTCGTGAGGCCAGGACGGCGCTGGCGTAAGAGCAGCTTTCAGTTCTCAGTTTCCAGAGGCGAGCCGCAAATTCGCCAAAATAACGCATTTCACCTCTGCAACACCAGTTCGCGCTCTACAATCAAATAGTTGCAGCCTGCCGGATGGAAGGACTAGAGTTCGAAGTCGGTCACAGGCAGCCCAGTTATCTTTTGCCTGGCAACACTCCCAACCGGAACGCTCGCATGGGAGGCAGCGTTATGAAGAAAGTTTTGGTTGTTATTGGTGTAATCATTCTAGTTCTGGTAGTGATTGTTGTGGCCGTTCCGTTCTTCATTGATGCCAACCAGTTCCGCCCCAGAATTGAAACACAACTCACGGATTCGCTCGGCAGGCAGGTTAAGATCGGCAATTTGAGCCTGAAGCTTTGGCGCGGGCAGTTGGGGGCCGACAACATTTCCATCGCCGACGACCCGGCGTTCAGCCACAATCCCTTTGTACAGGCCAAGGCCCTGGACATCAGCGTGGAAATTATGCCGTTGATTTTTCATCGCGACGTTCACGTGCAGTCGCTGACCCTGGAGCAGCCGCAGGTAGCTCTCATTCGCTCCGCCAACGGCACTTGGAATTTCTCCACCATCGGCCAGAGCAAGCAGAATCAGACAGCGCCGAAGACCACGGAAACGCAGCCGCCCGCGAAGCAGCCGCCAGCGAAGAAGCCGGAGAGCAACGCGGGCGGAACCAGCGGCGCCGGCAGCAGCGGCGGCATGCCGCAGATCCAGATCCAGAAGCTGGAGATTGCCAACGGCCGAATTCTGCTGGGCTCGACCGGCCACCGCCCGAATACCTACGATGCGGTCAACCTGACTGCGAGCAACGTCTCGTATGATTCCCGCTTTCCCTTCTCGCTCTCGGCCAACATGCCGGGAGGAGGCAAGATGGACGTGAAGGGCCAGGCGGGGCCGGTAGACCGCAATGATGCTTCCCGCACTCCCTTCAGCGCGCAGGCCAATATCACGCGCCTGGACCTGGCCGCGAGCGGCCTTGTGGATCCGGGTGCGGGGATCGCCGGCGTGGCGGATTTCAAAGGAACGGTGCAATCCGACGGTAACCACGCTCAGGCGAAGGGCGCGGTCACGGCTTCCAAACTGTGCCTGGTGAAAGGCTGTCACCCGGCAAGCCAGCCCATCAGCGTGGACTACGCGTCAGACTATGACCTGGCGCGGCAAACCGGCACCGTGAACAACACCCGCATAGTGACCGGCAAGAGCGCGGTGAACCTGGCCGGCACCTATGACCTGCATGGCTCCTCGCCGGTGCTGCATATGAAGGTGAATGCCCCCAGCATTCCCGTGCAGGACGTACAGGCTTTGCTGCCCGCCATGGGCGTGATTCTGCCAGAGGGCGCCTCGCTGCAGAGCGGCAATGGGGACGCGCATCTCTCTGCGGATGGGCCGGTGAGCAACCTGGTTACCACCGGCAACGTGGCGCTCAACAACGCCCGGCTTGCCGGTTTCAGCCTGGGCTCCAAGATGGCGGCCCTCTCCGCTCTTTCCGGAATCAATAAGGCGGCAACGGACACGGTTATACAGACCCTCAGTTCCGGGGTTCGCATCGCGCCGGCGGGAATAACTGCGGACAATCTGAAACTGACTGTGGCGGGAATCGGCACCCTGACAGGATCCGGCACAATTGCCTCCAACAGCGCGCTTAATTTCAGAATGCTGCTGCAGGGCGCAGCCGGAAGTGGGGTGAGCGACGTTCTTAGCCGCGTGGGAGTGGGCAAGAGCGCGGCTGCGCGCGGCATTCCCTTCATGATCCAGGGCACGACTTCGCGGCCCATCATCGTGCCTGACGTGAAAGGCATGTTGGCGGGCAAGATCGGCGCCGCTGCCGGTGGGCAACAGCAGAACCCCGCTCAGGGCGTGCAGCAGATGCTGGGCAACATTCTGGGCAAGAAAAAGAAGCCGCAATAGCGAGCCGCCCGGCAGCTACAATTCCAGGTTGGATGAAACGCGAAGTGCTGGTTCTGCGCGAAGATGAAATTCGCGCTCTGCTCGATCCCGCCGCTTGCATTCAGGCCATGGAGCAGGCGTTTGCCGCGTATGCTATCGGCAAGGCGCAGTTGCCTCCGGTGATCAACCTGGAAGTGCCGGAGCACCGCGGCGAGGTGCACATTAAGACCGGGCACCTTAGCGGAGGGCCGTACTACGCGGTGAAGATTGCGTCGGGGTTCTACGACAACGAAGCTCTCGGGCTGCCGAGCAGCAGCGGCATGGTGCTGGTTTTCGATTCGCACACCGGCACGCCCGCAGCCTTTCTGCTGGACAACGGGTTTATCACTGACCTGCGCACAGCCGCAGCCGGCGCCCTGGCGGCGAAATATCTGGCGCGCAAACAGATCAACACCGTGGCCGTTATCGGATCCGGGGCGCAGGCGCGCTACCAGATAAAACTATTGTCCCTGGTTCGTAACTTTCGCGAAGTTCGCGTATGGGGTCGAAGCCGGGACAGAGCGGAAGCATGCGTTGCAGATCTGCAGCGAGCCCGCATTTCCGGGCAGCCTGCACTTACCTCGGCAAGTTCCGTAGAAGAAGCGGTGCACCATGCGGATGTGGTAATCACTGTGACCGCCAGCCGCGAGCCCCTGGTGAGGGCAGAGTGGCTGCCTGCCGGGGTCACGGTAATTGCCGTGGGTTCCGATGGGCCCGACAAGCAGGAACTCGACGTGGGAGTGCTGGCGCGCGCCGATCGGATTGTCGCGGACAGCCTACCCCAGTGCCTCCGGCTGGGGGAAATTCATCATGCTGTGGAGCAGGGTGCGATTTCCCAAGAAAAGGTTAGCGCTGAATTGGGCGAGATCGCTGCCGGGCTCAAACCCGGCCGAACGAGTGAACAGGAATTGATTGTGTGTGACCTGACCGGCGTGGGCGTGCAGGATGTGGCCGCGGCCAACTTGGTAATGGAACGGGCGCTGGCCGCAGGAGCAGGGGAGAAACTTCCCCTGTAGATTTGCAATGCTCGAAAGGCGAGCCCTTCGGGGCACACCTCTGCTGGGAAAGTGTGCAGCCGAAATCGAAAAGCAGGTCCATTCGCTGCGCATGCTCGTCAAGGCTCAGTCGCGCAACTCAGGATACAAAATCAGGTTGTAGGCAAAGTCTTATGCTGCCCCGCTGCGCACGGCTTCCATCCGCGGACGAACCTTAGTTTTCAGCGTCTTCAGCACTTCATCCACGCGCGCCAGGCCGCGCAGCGTGTAATCCAGGTCGTAGCCGTAGCCCAGGCGCAGATACTTTCCCATGCCGAAGAAATCGCCCGGCATGATGAGCACCGATTGCTCCTTCATCACCCGGTTCATGAGGGCTGAAGAAGAAAGCGGAAGCTTGTAGCGCACGTAGGCAATAGCGCCGGCGACCGGCGGAATGTAGGTGAAGATATCTTCGTGCTTGCGGATCCAGGCTTCCAGGCGCGGTAGTTGTCTCCGCAAAATGACGCGTGTGCGCTCGATCAGTTGGTCGCGGCGTGCCGGTTCCAGGGCAATGCGCGCCAGGCGCTCAGAAATGTAGGTTGGAGTCAGAGTGAGGTAATCGTGGTAGGAGCAGAGCCTGGCAATCATCTTCGGCGGCCCCACGATCCAGCCAATGCGCAGCCCCGGCAGGCCGAAGGCTTTCGACAGGCCAGAGGTAATAAGCAGCTTGTCATAGCGTCCCCAGAATGAGGGCGTAAGGCCGCCCTGCAACTCGCCGCCGCGGTAGATTTCATCAGCCAACAGCCAGGCATTGGCGCGCCGAGCGGCGCGTACTACCGCATCCATTTCTGCCTCGGAGAGCACGCCGCCGGTGGGGTTATTGGGATTGGTGATGACGATGAGCCGCGTCTTCTTGCTGACCGCGCGCTCCAGGCTCTCCAGGTCCAACGCCCAGCGCAGTTTCCCGTTTTCGTGGCGCTCCTTCAGCCAAATTGCTTCTGCCTGCCCGGCATAGGCGCGGGCCAGCCCCCAGGTCTGCAGGTAATTGGGCAGCATGACCGCGGCGTGGTCGGTCTTCTCCAGCATGGACCACAGCACCATGTAGTTAGCCTCGGCACCGCCGTTCACCACGGTCACGTGGTCAGCCGTGGCGCCCGGATACCACTGGGCGATGTTTTCGCGCAGTTCCGGCGAGCCGCTGGCTGGAGCGTACTTCAGGCTAAAGGAAGCGAACTCCTTCAGTTGCTCCGGGCTGAGCAGTTCCTCGAGTTTCAGCGGCAGCACGCCGCTTTCAGAGAGGTTGTAGTCCACCTCGTTCTCGTAAGTGCACTGCATTCGCTCCATGCGGAAAGTGTCAATGCGCAAGGTTCCTCCTCTACAGGCAGCCGCAATTTAACAAAGAAAAGCAGCAGTCAGCAATCAGCATTCAGCATTCAGCCCGTAAACCTTACCTGGAGCTTCAGGATGTCCGAGGTTGAGACCTACTCTCCTCCTGTAACAACGCAGAGCACCTGTGGCTGTGCTGGACTGTTCAGATTCGGGCAGGCCGCCGCCAAAAAGGGCAACTGCCGCGGAATAGGGTTCAAACGAAGCGGCGCCACGGCCGTCTATTCAATGACATAACAAAGCGGTTGTGTCACGGAAGTGCTCTGAGTCCACGCTTGCCGTGCAGGCGAACCTGCAGCCGCTGCCTTACGTATGGAACAAGAGTAAGGAGAATGGCGATGGGAAATCTCATGCAGGAAATCCGATACGCCTTGCGCGTCTTGCGCAAGAGTCCGGGCTTTGCCGCCGTGGCTATCGCTGTGCTGGCCCTGGGCATTGGCGCCAATACAGCAATCTTCAGCGTAGTGAATGCGGTGCTGCTGCGGCCCCTGCCCTACCGCGATCCCAGCCGCCTCATGCAGGTATGGCACGTGCCCCCGCCGAAACAATTTCCCGGCATGACCACATTTTCGGTCTCGCCCGCCAACTACCTGGATTGGGAAGGCCAGAACCACGTCTTCGAGAGCATGGCAATTTACGGCTTCCGCGCCTTCAACATCACCGGCACGGACCAGCCTCAGGCTTTACAGGCTTCGGTGGTCTCGCAGGACTTCTACCGAACTTTGGGTGTGCAGCCACTGCTGGGCCGCAGCTTCACGGCCGAAGAGGAGCAACCCGGCCACAATCACGTGGTTGTCTTGGGCTACGCTCTATGGAAATCCGCCTTTGGCGGCAATCCCAAAATTGTGGGCAGCAGCATAAGTCTGGATGATCAGCCTTACACCGTGCTTGGAGTGATGCCGGCCAGATTTAAATTTCCCGACTGGGCGCAGTTATGGGCGCCGCTGGGATGGACCGACCAGGAGCGCGCTGTTCGCGGCAATCACAATTACATGGTGATCGGCCGCCTGAAGTCTGACACAACCATGCAGCAGGCCCAAGCCGAGATGAACACCATCTCCGCCCGCCTGCAGCAGCAGTATCCCGTAGATGATGCCGGCTGGGGCGCCCTTATCGTGCCCTTGCGCGAGCAACTGGTGCGCGACATGCGGCCGGCGCTGCTGGTCCTGCTGGGAGCCGTGGCCTTTGTGCTGCTCATTGCCTGCGCCAACGTGGCCAACCTGGTGCTGGCCAAGACCGTAAGCCGGCGCAAGGAACTGGCAATCCGCGCCGCCTTGGGAGCCAGCCGCGCGCGCATCCTGCTCGGGGTTCTGGCCGAAACTGTTCTGCTCGCGACGGCCGGCGGTGCCCTGGGTCTCCTGGTGGCGCACTTTGGCATGGAACTGATCGTGGACTTCCTGGTAGCCGCGCACGCGCCTCGCGCCGGGGAGATCAGCCTCGACATTTGGGTGCTGGCCTTCACCCTGGGTGTTTCTGTGCTGGCCGGCATTATCGCCGGCCTGGCGCCAGCCTGGCGCTACACCCGCAATGATTTTGACGTGCACGAAGCCCTGAAGCAGGCAGCGGGCAGGACCGAGACCGAATCTGGCGGAAGAACTACCCGTGCTGCTCTGGTAGTCTGCGAAGTGGCGTTGTCGCTGCTTTTGCTGGTGGGCGCCGGGCTGATGATTCGCACCCTGGCGGCGCTGCGAGGCACCGATGCCGGGTTCGACCCGCGCAATGTGCTCACCATGGTGCTGCCCACTTCGGCCACACGCTATCCCACTCTCGAACAGAACATTGCTTTCTGGGACCGAGTACTGCCGCAGGTGAGGGCGCTTCCAGGGGTGGTTTGTGCCGGAGCCACCGATGCGCTGCCTCTTTCCGGGGACGGGTCCACCCAGCCTGTGAGCGTGGAGGGCCGTCCCGTCCTGCCCATGGCGGAGCAGCCGGAAGTGGGCGTGCGCATATCTACTCCCGGTTACCTGGAAGCAATGCGCGTGCCCCTGCTGCGCGGGCGCTTGCTTAATGATGGCGATGTCGGCGGACGTCCCCCGGTGACCGTCATCAGCGCCGCCATGGCGAAGCAGTTCTGGCCCCACGAAGATCCCATCGGCAAGCATCTGACGCTCACCTTCTTCCCTGGCATTGCGCGCGAAGTGGCAGGCGTGGTGGGGGACGTGAAGATGGACGCGCTGGATGCGTCCTCAATGCAGTCCATGGTCTATGTTCCGCTGGCGCAGATGACGCTGCCGCCCGGCGAAGTCTGGCACGGATTTGCCTTGTCGCTGGTGGTGCGCACAGCCAACGCGCCCAGCAGCGCAGCTGCTGCCATTACGGCGGCGATTCACGGGGTGGATGCGGCGCAGCCGGTCATGCAGGTGGAAACCATGGAGGACATGGTGGCCGAATCCATCTCCCAACAGCGCTTCACCATGCTGCTGCTGGCTGCTTTTGCCGGGCTGGCGCTGCTGCTGGCCGCAGCCGGCATCTACAGCGTGCTTTCCTACAGCGTGCGGCGGCGGGTGCGCGAGATCGGCATCCGCATGGCCCTGGGCGCTCAGGTCAGCGACGTGCTGCGCAAGGTTGTGCTGGAAGGGATGAAGCCCACGCTGCTGGGCCTGGCTATCGGCTTGGCGGGGGCGCTGGCCTTGGGGCGCGTGCTGTCCAAGCTCGTCTATGGCGTGAGCCCGGCGGATCCGGCTACCTTCGCCGCGGTTTCAGCGCTGCTGGCTGCCGTGGCCCTGGCAGCCAGCATCATTCCCGCCGCTCGCGCGGCGCGAGTAGAACCAGTCAAGGCGCTGCGCGAGGAGTGATCGGGCGCTATTTTCAGGGAGGGTTCTCTGCAAACAAGGGGAGTGCCGCTAGTAAAGAAAAAGGAGCAGGACTCGCATCCTGCTCCTTTGATTGTCTCGCCAAACGAGTACTGCTAAACGGCAGTTACTGCAGCGCGAGCAGCGGAGGGCAACCAGCAGCGCCCATCGCGTTCGTGCCGTTCGCTTCCCAGCGGATGACGGCGTCCTCGATACTGCAGAAACCACGCACGCCGCTCTGGTTAAACGCTTGCGGAGTAGCTTCTGTTTCGTACGTCACGACGATACCCTGCGCGTTGGCGGCTCCGCCGGTCTCGGCAATGACGTAGCCACTTTTGCCGTTGGCGGTCGCGCTGGCCAGGACGTTGTCAATCAGGCAGGCAGCCGCGTTAGTCGGTCCACCAGCCGGACAGGTCACGCCGCCCGGACCTAAGTTGGTTAACAAGGCGGAATAGCCGATGTTGGGATAGGCCGTGGCGTAGGAAACCTCAGCGGTGTTGATGGTGCGCAGCGAGCTGACCGCGGAAGACTCGTTCGCGGCAATGCGGGCGCGCATCAGGTTGGGAATGGCGATGGCAGCGATGATCAGAATAATCGCGACCACGATCAAAAGCTCAATTAGCGAAAACCCCTTTTGCTTCTTCAAATCCTTTTCCTCCCTCGTTGGGGGTCGGACCCCCACGGCAGTTGGTTTGCAGTTGGGCAGCCACTTTTCGAGGAGACCGAAAGTCCTTAAAAATCAATGACAAACGTAATTTGTGTGGTGGAGGGGGGAGCGCCAGGTTGACAAATCTTGTCAACCGTTCTTGATGGAAAGCGCCAATGACGAAAGTTACGTTACGGAATACGCCGGGAAACAATCTGACGTAAAGAAATCTGCCACCAGCCACCAACTACCAATTGCCAGCTACTGCACCGCCGCTTCTTCCGGCACAATCGTCAGGTCCAGCCTTTGCGGGCCGCGAACCACCGTCAGGTGCGACGGCACGCCGACCTGGGCTTCTGTCAAGAGGCGGTGGAGGTCATCTACGCCGGCGATCTGCTTTCCGTCCAAAGCAACAACCAGGTCCGACTGGCGCAGGCCCGCTCTTTCCGCCGGGCTGCCGCTCTCTACCGAAACCACGGCGATCGCCGTCTCCACAGGCAAATCGTGGAAGCGCACCAGGCGGCGTGGAAGAGGAACGGTTTGCGCGACTACGCCGATGTAGCTGCGCCGGATACGGCCGTCGCGCAGCAGCCGGCTGGCCACAAATTTGGCCGTGTTGATGCCGATAGCGAAGCAGATGCCCTGCGCCGGCAGAATGGTGGCGGTGTTCACGCCCACTACCCGCCCATCTGATGTGACCAGCGGCCCGCCGGAGTTGCCGGGGTTGAGGGCGGCGTCGGTCTGGATTACATCATCAATCAGGCGCCCGGTCCGCGACCGCAACGAGCGGCCCAGGGCGCTGACCACGCCCGCAGTCACCGAATACTGGAAGCCGAAGGGATTGCCTATGGCAATCACCAGCTGGCCTACGCGAAGTTGCTGCGAATCTCCCAACTCGGCCGGCTTAAGCAGGGGCGCGTCAACGCGGATGACGGCTAAGTCGCTGGCGGGATCATCGCCAATCAGGGCAGCCGGGAAGCGCTGCCCGTCATTCAGGGACACCTCAATCCGGTGGGCGCCATGAACCACGTGGCTGTTGGTCAGGATGAGGCCATCGGGAGTGAAGATGAACCCCGAGCCGCCGCCATGCGCCTCACCCTCCCCGCCGCGACGTCGCACCCGCTGAGTGACTTCGACGTTCACCACCGCCGGGCTCACGCGCTCGGCAGCGCCTACTACCGCCCGGGAGTAGGCGTCGAGCAGGGCCGCGGAACTGTCGGAGGGCAAACTGGCGGCGCTGTTGAGGACACCATTCCGGTTTAGAGCAGAGGCAGCGTTCTCAAGAAATTCCAAGTTCATGATTCTAGAGATGCGTCTTGGAACAGCAAGGATTCAGCCCGCAAAAGGGCGGAAGTCTCGACAAGCGCAAGGTCCCTCGATTTCGCGTTACCCTCGCCTTGCTCGGGTAACGCTCGCTCGGGATGACCGGGGTAAAAAGAGGCCAGCGGCACATTCAAAGCTGTGCCCTTCCGTAAGCTCTACTCTGCGAATCATGATTTGGAAATGGGTGGAGAAAAGATGAGCCGCGGCCGGCACAGAGATGGGTTGCTGCCCCCCGACTCCTGATAACTGACTCCTGAAGTAAAAAACCGGGGCTGGTTGGCCCCGGCGTAGCGGTTGGCGTTGTGGCCCGGAATTGAAGCGTTTTGCGACCGTGAGCGACGCAGCCCGCAGCCGAAATCCTGAGCGAAGCGAAGGATCTAAGCGCTGCGGCGCGGACGCAACGTCAGGTCGCGTACTTGCGCCAGCACGCTGTTCAGTTGCATGGCGCTAAGCTGGGAGACAAAAGGCAGTATCTCCGCGATAAAATTGTCACTGAGCAACTCGCGCATCTCCTCCTGGCGGGTGCGTTCGCCCCCGTTCAGCAGTTCGGGGACGGTGACCTCCAGGGCTCGTGCCAGGCGTTCCAGCGAAGAAAGCGTTGGAGTGGCCTTTTCGTTCTCGATTTTGGAGACGTAGGTGCGCGGCACGTTCATGCGCATGGCCAGCTGCCGCTGGCTCAGCCCGTTGCGCTGGCGCAGTGAGCGAATGGAGGAGGCCAACTGCAGGTGGCCAGGCAAGTGGCTGTGAGCCGGAGGCGCGATCGCCGGCTGCGTCGCGACCGTGATTTCCGGCTCTTCTTCGTCCAGGCTTACGTGGCAGCGGCGGCAGAGATTATTCGAGGTGCGAAACTGGACTAGCTTGCAATGGTCGCATCTCACGACTTCCCGTGAGTCGACCGGCGCCAGGGTTGTGGCCATGGATTGGTGGGAGTGCCAGAGCGGACACATCCTAAC
>DATEGM010000062.1:0-17042 GCA_035280085.1 Terriglobales bacterium | reverse complement strand
CATGCGCCGCTGCGCCCGCGATTTTATTCAGAAGCCCTGGGAGAATGCCCGGCTGCTTTCCGTGTTGCGCACGCAGGTGGAGTTGGGGCGGGCGCTCCGCCTGGGACAGCGCTTGGAAGCGGAAAACCGGCTGCTGCGGGCAGAGGGGCGGCCCACCTTCATTGCCGAATCGGACGCCATGAAGCCCATCCTGCAGCTCATAACCCGGGTGGCGCCTTCCGACGCCAACGTGCTCATCACGGGCGAGCACGGCGGCGGAAAGGAAGTGGTGGCGCGCACGCTGCACGTTTTGTCCAACCGCGCCCACCGGCCGTTTGTCGCGGTCAACACCGGCGGCCTGCCTGAAGGCGTGTTTGAAAGCGAGCTGTTCGGCCATGTCAAAGGCGCATTTACCGACGCCCGCGCCGACCGGGTTGGCCGTTTTGAGCTGGCTGACGGCGGCACTATATTTCTCGACGAAATTGCCAACGTGCCTGCTTCCCAGCAGGCCAAGCTGCTGCGGGTGCTGGAATCCGGGGAGATGGAACCGGTGGGCTCCTCCAAAACGCGGCGGGTGAATGCGCGCGTCATCTCCGCCACCAATGCCGACCTGAACCAGGAAGTGTCCGCCGGCCGCTTCCGCCAGGACTTGCTCTTTCGCCTGAACACGGTGGAAATTCACCTGCCGCCATTGCGGGAGAGGCGCCCGGATATCTCGGTGCTGGCCATGCACTTCCTGAAGCGCTATTCGGAGCGCTACGGCAAGCGCCTGAACGGCTTCGATGCCGCCGCTTTGCGCGCCATGCTGGAGTATTCCTGGCCGGGAAATGTTCGCGAACTGGACCACTCGGTGGAGCGCGCGGTGCTGCTGGCAGAGGGCGAGCAGGTGCGAGTGAGCGACCTGGGCCTGCGCGGCGCGCGCGATAGCGCACAAAAGATGGAAGATATGAGCCTGGAAGAAGTAGAGTCGCTGCTAGTGCGCAAGGCTCTTGCGCGTTATGGCGGTAATATCAGCCAGGCGTCGGAGGCGCTGGGCCTGAGCCGCAGCGCCCTCTACCGGCGCCTGCAGAAGTATGGCATCTGATCTGGCCAAGCCGGCCGCAACTAAGTCCTCCCGCACCAGTGCTGTCACGGGCGGTCCCCGGCCCCGGGGCCGGCGGCGCATAGCGCATGAAAACCGGGTTTTGCTGTTTGCGCTGGCGTCCGGCCTGGCCGGCGTGATTCCCGCCATGGTCCTGCTCTGGACCGGCTCCTTTTCCGGCAGCACGCAGTGGACGCTTACCGTCCTGATTGTTACCGCCTGGCTGGCCTTCTCCTTCACGGTGCGGGGCACCGTGATGCGTCCCTTGCAAACCTTGGCCAACATGCAGGCGGCGCTGCGCGAGGGCGATTTTTCCATGCGCGCCCGCGTGGGCAATCCGGAAGACGCGTTGGGCGAACTGATGCGTGAGGTCAACGCGCTTTCCGAAATGCTGCGCGAACAGCGCCTGGGCGCCATGGAAGCCAGCGCCCTGCTGGGCACGGTGATGGCCGAAATTGACGTCGCGGTGTTCACCTTTGATCCGCAGGCGCGTCTTCGCCTGGTGAACCGAGCCGGCGAACGGCTGCTTAGCCAGAACATTGAGCGTCTGCTGGGCAAGACCGCCAGCGAACTGGGCTTGGCCGACTGCCTGGAAGGGGAGATGGCGCGCACCGTAGAAAAGAGTTTTCCCGGACGCGGGGGGCGCTGGGGCCTGCGCCGCACCGTGTTCCGCCAGGGCGGCGCGCAGCACCAGTTGCTGGTCATCTCAGACTTAAGCCAGGCTCTGCGGGAAGAAGAGCGGCAGGCCTGGCAACGCCTGGTTAGGGTGCTGGGCCACGAGATGAACAACTCGCTGGCCCCCATTTCCTCCATCGCGCAGAGCCTGGAAACGCTGCTCAAGCGCGAGCCGCGTTCGGCCGACTGGGAAGATGACCTGCGCCGCGGGCTGAAGATCATCGCTGAGCGCTCTGACGCACTCAGCAAGTTCATGCGCGACTACTCGCGGCTGGCACGACTGCCCAAGCCGCAGCTTCAGGAAGTGGAACTGGGCACTCTGGTACGCGCCGCCGCCAGTGTGGAGACCCGCTTGCCGGTCGAGGTTTTCCCCGGTCCGGAAGTCAAGCTGCAGGCCGATCCTGACCAGCTGCAGCAGGTGCTCATCAACCTGATCCGCAACGCCGCGGATGCATCCTTAGAAACCCGGGGTAAGGTCAGCGTGGGCTGGCACAGGAACGGCGGCTCGCTGGATGTGTGCGTGCGCGACGAAGGCCTGGGCATCGCCAATCCCGGCAACCTGTTTGTGCCCTTCTTCACCACCAAGCCGGGAGGCTCAGGAATTGGGCTGGCGCTCAGCCGTCAGATTGCTGAGGCCCATGGTGGGACGGTGCAACTTGCTAACCGTCCGGAAGGCCGAGGCTGCGAAGCGCGGCTCCGCCTGCCACTCTGACCAAATCCGAAGACAACTGGAATGTGGGATTACCGCACGGGCGCTGTTACTCCGTCGAGGAGTGCTTGATTTGTCCCTCTTGTACTGGAGCGGTTTTCGCCCGCGAGCCAGCTGAGCGGATAAGGAGAATCGCCAAAGAGATAATCAGGAGATAGGTAATTACCCCGCCGCCCAGGTGGGCAGCGAAGGCTATCACCCAAAGGGCAATGAGGACAATAAATATGGCCCATAAGATCTGGCCAGAGGACGAACGACTGGGTTCAGAAGCTTTCATCATTCTCACCGAAGGCAGTTCAACTACTGGGAAAGCCAGCTTTCGCATTTATAGAGCATTTGGCCAGCCACTTTGAGCTTCGGCGCAAGCCTCAAAATTCAACTGATAGGCGCAACTGCAGCGAAACACAACACCCTTCCGATGCAAAGGTTTGCACGCGAGGAGCAATAGTGGGCACGGCGAGAGCCTCAGTTGTGGGCTGCTGGGCTTCCCTCCGCCACAGGCGGTGGGGCAGGGGGCAATTCATAGAGGTAGGCAGCCGCGCCATACGCCAGGTACACGTCTTTTCGCACGCCCATGCTGTCCAGCACGTGCAACGCGTAGGCGGGTTCGTCTAGCCCATCGAGCGTCCAGTTATGAGAGAAGATTACCCACACTCGCCGGCCCCGCAGCTTGGAGAAGTCTTCCTGGTAAACGTCCCAGTTCTGGCCGCGGGGAGGTGGAACGCGAAATCCGCTCCCCAGCACGACGTCGCCGCCCCTCAGCCCGTAAACTGCCGCATAGTACTCGTAGGCGTAGCGGGCGTAGTAGTAGATGTACCAGGTGTCGCCAGGACGTTGATGACGCTGCACATACTGCAGCACCGGGCGCAATTCCTCGCCTGGAATGTGGTGCTGGACGATTTCCGCGGTGGAGAGCACTGGCTGAAGGAACAGCAGCACCATCAAGGCCGCGGCCACGGGCAAAGAACGGGAGCGGGCGGCCAGACATATCTCTTCCGCTCCCGCGCCCACCAGCAGGGAGAGGGCCGGCGCGAAAAACAGAAAGAAGCGTCCGGGCAGAGGATAGAGGTGGCGGTTGGAAGCGGCTAACGCCAGAAGCAGAGGCACAATCAGAAAGCAGCAGGCGGCGCGGTCCTCGCGCCAGAAATGCAGCCCTCCAATTACGGCGGCAAACAGCGAGACGCCCAGCAGCAGGGTTGCAGGGTTTTGCTGCAGCGTAAAAACGCTCTGAATTGCCATGTCAATCGTGGAAAAGTGGATGGGGAAGCTGAAGAACGGATAAGCATGAGGCAGGCCGGGGTTAGCCCTACTGGTGCGCAAAGTAAGCCAATAATCAATTCCAAAGCTGCCGCACCAGGTCAGGAAAACGGGAACAAAGCCGAGGCGGCGCCGCCAATCATGATCCCCAAGCCCGGCGGCCAGAACCGCCGTGCCGAATCCGCCCGCCACAAACAGGATGGGATGAGAGAACCAGAACAATGCGGCCCCGGTCAGCGACAGCAAAACCACCTTCAAAGCGGTCAGCCGTCCCCGCAAGGCCCAGAACCCAAGCAGCCAAAGCAGGGCGCAGGCCGCTGGGTCGCTGCCATAGGGCTTGAGTTCGGAAGAGTAATAAATGAGGGGCGGCGAGAGCGCGAACAGAGCCACAGCTACGAGAGCGGCCCGGGGCGCCAGGAGCCGCCAGGCGAGAAGGGCCACGAGCACCATAGCCAGTGTTCCGCCCGCCACCGCGACCACGCGAAGCCCCAGTTCGCCTGGGCCAAACAGCCGAATGCAGAGCTTTTCCGCAAACAGCCAGGCCAGCGGCGCCACCAGCTGATAATCTAAAGGTTTCACCAGCTGGGCAAACGAGCGGTGCAGCAGGTTGAGCACCATAAGGGCTTCGTCCAGCCAGAGTGAGCGCTTGAACAGGTACTGCTCCAGCCGCGCAGCGATGCCTGCCGCGGACACGACCCATAACCATCGCTGATAACCGATTCCCAGCCATGTGCCCCCAGAACCCTGTTCACGGCCAATTTCGGCGGGATAGGCGGCTGGCGGGAAGGCGGCGCGAGCAGAGGAGGTCTGTGCCGGCATCAGTTTGTCAAAGAATGGAGAGCTGCCGGTCGCAACGTGAAGCTTTCTGCGCTACGGGATTCTGGCTCATCAACATGGAAAGAATCCGCAAAGAGTTTCCCCATTGCGTGCGGTTTGCGTATCGTGAATTATCCCTGAATCGCCTGCACCCGGCAAGCTTGGCGGCCTGCAGTCATGGAAGCACAACATTTTCAACCGCTGCTCTTTCTCCAAAAGCGCAGCCAGCGCCGCCCCTGTGGCTCTTTGGACACTGCCTTGGATTTTCCCGCCGCCGGCGCTGCATCTTCGATTCCGAACCTCTGCCGCAGCTCAGTGAGTTCCTGCGCGTGGCGCTGGCGCTCCCTGGTTTCCAATTGCAGGCGCTGCCGTTCGTGCGCCTGCTGCCGTGCTGCCAGCCCCAACAAATCCGCCACCCACTCGCCATCGCAGAACACTTCCACGCTGCGCGCCACCCACTCCGGCCTGCCATCCGCATCGTCGGCGCAGGAAACCCCAATGTTCAGCACCAGTTCGTTATCGCAACGAATTTCCAGCTGCCCGGTCCTGACCTCTTCCTCGATCTCGTAAATGAAAGTTGTCTTGGTACTGAAGGTGAAAACGTACTCTGACTGCTCCGTGCGCAAGAGCGTGGAGTGGTAACCCAGTTCACTGACTTCCTTGACGTCGGGGTGGATGTAGTGGGGGCACATCGCCTTCCAGGCGGGAAAACTGCGCACGCTGTCCAGATAGAGCGCCAGCATCTTCTCCGGAATCTTGCGGTCCCAGGGGGCAGTGATCTCAGGCCGGGGATGGCTCAAATCCGACATCGGCGGCGGCTTTCGCGGGAACGGGCAGAAAGCCAGATGCTAAGCTAACCCTCCCGCCGCTTGCGGTCAACTCCCCGGTTTGCGCGCGCCTGTGGAAGAATTGCCGGGGCGAAACTTTACGCTGCCCCGACCAATGACCGGCGCAGGCTTCCCCCGCTTCCGAAAGTAGCGGCACTCTCGTCTCCTGTTTTTGACCATCCTGGCCAGAATTCAATTGACAACTGCAACCTGGGTCCAGAAAATCAGGGACACCGACCCCAAAAATGGTGAGTTGGGAGCAGTGCGCTCCCTTCTATTGCAAGCAAGAGGAGTCATGCAAGGTTTGTGCTTTCGCCTCTGCGGCTGCCATAAAGTCGCCAGCATTCTGGCTCCGCTGCTGTTCAGAATGTCTCCGCTTTGCGTTCCTACCTCAATAGGGAGAAATAGGCATGCTTTCCAACCGAATTAGCCGACGGTGGTCAACCCAGGGAGATTTCTCGCCTGAGGATTTGGGCGGCTTTTCCTGGCTGAACCTGGTGCTGGTCAGCGTTCTTTCCCTATTTTTAGAGTTGCTGATGATTCGCTGGATCTCGTCTGAGATCCGCATTTTTGCCTATTTCAAGAATTTCGTGCTCATCGCGTGTTTTCTCGGCTTTGGGTTAGGGTGTTACCTTTCGCGCCGACGCATCAATCTGTTTTCCATGCTTGTTCCTCTGGGCATCCTGAGCCTGTTTGTAAACTCACCCATTGCCTTCATTCGCAGCCAAATGGCCGGCTTGCCGGCGATGCTGGGGGCTAGTTCTCAGGTACAAGTCTGGGGAGTTCCATACATGACCTCAGACGCGGCAAGTCTCGCCTCACTTGCCTCTGCGCTGCTGATCTGTGCGCTGCTGTTCGTGCTTATCGGGTTCATCTTCATCCCGATTGGACAGATGGTCGGCTGGTACCTTGAGAACGCTCCCAAAGGAATTGCCGCCTACACCGTCAATGTTTTGGCTAGCCTGGTCGGAATTACGCTCTACACGTTGTTATGCTTTTGGTATCAGCCGCCAATCGTCTGGTTCGTAATAGCCGGAACCTCCACTGTTCTGCTGCTCATTAAGACACCGAAATTAGCTGCGATTGCGGCAGGCGCGTTCGCCTTGATTTGTGTGGTAATTTCCATCGCGCACCCCCAATCGCCGACTCATGTGTATTGGTCTCCTTATCAGAAGCTCACACTGACCCCAGAGCCGGACGCGGCTCACCCGGAAACCTACCAGCTCTCCACCAATGACAGCTGGTATCAAAAGATCGTAAACCTCTCGCCGGAGTTCGTGCGGGCGCACAGCAAGGAGTTCGAAGGCCGGCCGGTGGAGTGGAATGCGTACAACATTCCTTATAAGTTCTATCCCTCTCCTCAATCGGTCCTGGTGCTTGGGGCTGGCATGGGCAACGACACCGCTGCTGCCCTGCGGAACGGAGCAGGCCGGGTGGTTGCCGTGGAAATCGATCCCCTCATCGTCAAGCTTGGGCGTGAGCTGCATTTCGAAAGGCCATACGGCTCTCCCCGCGTGCAGGTGGTGCTGAATGATGCGCGCAATTACATACAGAACAGTAATGACCGCTTTGATCTGATCGTTTTTTCGCTGCTCGACTCGCATACCACCAGTTCGTATTACTCCAACATCCGCATTGATAATTACGTTTACACGGTGCAAGCGCTCACCGCGGCCAGGCGCTTGCTTCGTCCCGGCGGTTTGTTCATCGTCAAGTTTCAAGTCAGCACCACCTGGATCGCGGGCCGGCTGGATGCGTTGCTCAAGACCGTATTCGGGCAGGAACCGGTTCAGTTGCTGGCGCAAGGCGGCAATTACGAGACCGGCGGGAGCTTTTTCATTGTGGGATCACCGGAGCGGCTCAAGAACGATCTTGCCGACCCTGCAATTGCGGAGTTCTTGCATGAGCATACCGGCATAAAAATGAAGCCGGCGAGCTTAACCACCGATGACTGGCCCTACTTTTACCAGCGCGAACCCGGACTGCCGCTCAACGTCATCCTGCTCTCGCTCATGCTCCTGGCCATCTGCGGATGGTTTATTGGATCCACCGCCGGTGGGGTCAGAAATCTGCGCTGGCATTTTTTCTTTTTGGGCGCCGGCTTCCTGCTGCTGGAAGCGCAGGTCATCAGCAAGATGGCCCTGCTGTTCGGCACCACATGGGTTGTTAACTCGATCGTAATCTCAACTTTGCTGCTGCTGATCGTGTGCGCCAACTCGGTGGTGCAATGGTGGGAACGCATTCCGTTCTGGCTTGCCTATTTCGGCGTATTTATTTCGTTTGCCGTCACCTGGCTGATTCCTCTTGAGAAGTTCTTTTTTCACTCCATCGCGTTGAAAGCCACGGTGGCCGCTCTGGTGCTGTGCTCTCCCGTGTTTTTTGCGGGCATCATATTTGTGCGCAGCTTTGCCCGCGCAGGGTTTAGCGGCAAAGCCTTAGGATCAAATCTGTTCGGCGCCCTGGTGGGCGGCCTGCTGGAGTCGCTCAGCTTCTGGTTCGGGTTAAAAGCCCTGCTGGTTATCGCTGCACTGCTTTATCTGGCATCCGCATTGGCCTTGAAGTTAGAAGCTGGCGCCGCCGTCACGGTGAACGAACCAGAAGGCCAGCTGGCAGATGTGTGATTGAACTCCGCTCCCACGCAGCGCATTTGCCACCTAGGTGCGGTCACCGGCTCTTCGCGCGGTCTCTCCGCTTCCACGCCAAGCCCAGCCCGAACAGGCCAGAGAGCATCAGACCCAGGGAGGCAGGCTCGGGGATAGTGATACCTGCTATTTGCGCCAAGCTGTGATTGTTGTCGAACCCAAAATTGATGATGTTAAAGAAGGGGTCGCCGCCTTCCGTTCCGTATCCTCCGTCGCTGTACTCTCGCGCGGAGGGGATGCCAAGTCCAGAAAAGAGAAGGGAATTCCCGTTCGGAGTGGGGCATACTACACCTGTAATGTCATTGAAGCAGCTGATACCGCCCGCACCTTCGAACGCGGCCGCATCCGCAGAGAAAATCTGGGTTACTGAGTCAATCGTCTGCCCGCTCTCGTTCAGAAACTGGCAGTCCGGCCCCGTGAAGGTTTGGTCACCTATGATGACGGAATTCACCGGACAGAAAGTGTCGGTGAAACTGAATGGGTTGAACGGAAAGGGCAGAGGCTCTCCATCAAAGCTGATGCTGAACCCCTCGCCAATAATGGCAAACTTGTCGTAATTGTCGCCCTTGCGAATGATTCCGCCGGGATCCGCAATGGAGCTGGCCAAGGCCGAGGCTGATAGCAGGAGAACGGCAGCGGCAAGCGTCAGTCCGTTCCGGCGTTTCATAGGCGAGATCCTCCTTCGGGCTAAGAGCATTTCGTAGCATCCGACTGACCGCAGTGACCGAGTAGCTGGGTTTTTTTCTCCCGCGACTGCAAGCATTTGCAACGAGCATTCTCAGAACTCACAGATTTCGGCCTGCAAAGCTGCAATCTCTTGGCGCAGTTTGCGCAATCTTTTGCAGTGTTCGGGGATGTGAGTGAGAAATTGTGGCTTGGAAGGCTGCCGGTCTAGTTCGCCTTGCTGCCAAATTGCCGCATCATGGCGGCAAACTCAGGAAGCTTCTGCAGTTCTTTCAGTTCCGGATCGCTCTGCGCCTCCTGGGCGGGATAGCCTTGTTTGAGGGCCTGTTGCAGATCTTTTATGGCTTCGTTTTTCTGCCCCGCAATGCACTCCACCACCGCCTGGAAGTAAACCAGGGAAACATCGCTCGAATCCATGGCGCGGGCGCGGCGAACTAGCTCCAGGCCGCGCTGCGTGTCGCCTTTCTTGGCAAAATACTGCCCCAGGTAACCCATCGCGTCGGCATCCCGTGGATTGATAGCCAACTGCTTGTAAGCCAACGCGATGGCCTTGTCGTAGGTGGCAAGAGCCTGCTGGCGCCGTCCCGCCCAGCGATAACCGTCCGCCAAATTACCCATCGCCATATGCTCATTGGGATTCATAGCCACCGCTTTCTCGAACATCTGCACCGCCTCGTCATAGCGCCTCAAAAAGAAATAGGCGGTGCCCAGGTTGGAGTAGGTGGCGTAGTAGGGTTGGAGCTGCAGCGCCTTCTGAAAATTGGGAATGCAATCGTTCCAGCGTTCCATGCGCATGAGAACAACCCCCAGATTGTCGTAGCCGGCGGCGTTATCTGGCTCAAGTTCAATCACTTTACGGAAAGTCGCGACCGCCTCTTCGTTTTCGCCAAAACTGTAATAGGCTCCGCCGAGGGCGTCGTAGTTTTCCCAATAATAGGGATTGAGTTCGATCGCCTTTTTGTAAGCCTCGACCGCCTCGGGCTTGCGGCCAATCACGGTATAGACCTGCCCCAGCCGGCGGTATCCTTCATCGGACTTGGGCGCCAGTTCTACTGCGCGCTTCAGTTCGGCGATCGCCTCAGCGGTTTTGCCGGTGTCGGTGTAGACGCTGCCTAAGGAAAAGTGGACCTCGGGCAGATTGGAGTTCAGTTGCTCCGCCTGTTGTGCCGCGCGCAGAGCCTTATCGGACCAGAAACTGTCCTTGGTATGGCGGTACATGGAAAGGCTGGCATCAGCAATACCGGCATAAGCCAGGGCAAACCCGGAGTCCTTGGCCAGCGCCTGCTGGAACAGCTCAATCGCCGCCTGTACCTTCTTGACCTGCTGCTCCTGGCGCATATTTTCCCGCCCCTTCAGGTAAAGGTCGTAAGCTTCAACGTTTTCTGTGGGATGGACGCTAAGGGCGGCTATTTCAGAAGTGCTGGGTTTCAATTCGAGCGCGGCCACCAGTTGGGTGTAGATATTGTCTTCCAGGGTGAGCAGGTCCTGGGGAACTCCGGAGAATTCGCTGGTCCACAAGCGCTTCCCGGCAGCTACGTCGTCCAGGCTGATGGTGATGCGCATCTTCTCCGCCGTCCCCTGAACCGTGCCCTGTGCGATGAGGTTCACACCCAACTGGCGGGCAATTTTCTCCAGGGGCTGGTCCACATTCACCGACTGCACGGCAGTGGGAGAAGCCAGATGGATGTCTTTCATCTGGAACAGCTTGGCGGCGGTTGCCTCCACCAGGCCATCACTCACATAGCCCAAAGCGTTTTTGTCGCCGATCACCCGAAAAGGAAGCAAAGCCAGGTACTTACCCTGTCTGGCCGGGGGAATGCCCAGGCTGGACTGGGTTGAGGATGTTTCAGGCCGCAGCAGTTTCCGCAGCCCAGGTACGGTGAAGGCCACCAGCAGGGCGAGCAGCAGGACTCCGGCGCCCGCGTACCAGAATCTTCGACTTGACCGTTTTATGGCAGGAAGCGGCCGGGACGGGGGCCGAGAAGGCTGGGCTGATTCCAGGTCGTCCAGAATTTCGCGGGCGCTCTGGTACCGCTGCGTCGGCTCCGTCTCCAGGCAGCGCATGATGATTTGCACCAGGTAATCGGGCAGGTCGGGATTGATGTGGCGTGGATCCTGGGGTTTTTCGTGCACCCGCAGATACATGGTCTGCAACGTGGAGTCCGCCTTGAACGGTATGTCGCCCGTGACCATCTCGTAAAGAATCAAGCCAAGGGAATACAGGTCGCTGCGGTGATCCACGGTAGAAGCGAGGGCCTGTTCCGGTGACATATACCGGGGAGTGCCCAGGAACTGACCGCTTACGGTCACCTGGGTGGCGTCGGCGGCCAGCGACTTGGCCAAACCGAAATCGGAAACGTAAACCTGCCCCGCCTTATCCAGCAAAATGTTCTGCGGCTTCAGATCGCGGTGCACCACTCCTTCCGCGTGCGCCGCCTCCAGAGCGGCGCAGAGCTGCTTGCTGAGGCTCACGGCACGGTTTACCGGGAGCCGACCTTCGCGCTTCAGCAGCTGGTGCAGGTCTTCGCCCTCGACGTAGGCCATGGAAATGAACTTGGTGCCATTGGCCTCGCCCAGGTCGTGAATGCGCAGAATGTTTTTGTGGGAAACCTTGCTGGCCAGCAGCAGTTCCTGGCGGAAGCGCTGGCTCATGGCGGGGTCGGCGCCCAGTTCGGGGCGAATCAGTTTAAGGGCGACGATGCGGTCCAATTCCCGGTCATAAGCGCGGTACACCGCCCCCATTCCGCCCTCGCCCAACAGGGCTTGCACCTCGTAGCGTGGGCCAAAATCCACCGGCTTGGCTTGACTGATGGCGGAGCCGGTGGAGGAAGCGGCCGAACCTGATGGAGGCGGGGTCTGGGCAAAGCCGATGGCGGTTGCGGCTTCCTGCGAGGACGACTGTTTCTGGCCTCCGGCCGAACTCTCGTACCTTGCGGGTGGGGACTCGGCGGGCGCGGTCGGAAGCGGCGAACCGCAGGCGGCGCAGCGGGAAGCCCCCATCGGATTCTGCGCCAAACACGAAGGACAAACCATGGACCGCCACCCTCCCCGCCAGCCGAAATTATCGGCCAGTTGGGAGCGCTTCGGCAACAACAAGATAGGACCATGGCACCTTCTGCCGCATACCCCGGTCGTGCTTCTGGGCAGTATTGGGAAGGATGCGGAGGTAAAGGCCGCGTTCCTCAGGCAGAAAATACGTGCATGAGATAATCGAATCAGTCGCTTGCCGTGGCCCCGTAGCTCAGATGGATAGAGCAGCGGTTTCCTAAACCGTTGGTCGGGTGTTCGAGTCACCCCGGGGCTACCATCTCCGCGATGACGCTTCCAGGTGATCGAGGGGGTCGGCGCCCGCACCAGAAAAACAGTCAGACAGTCGAGGCGGAATGCCATGAGTGGAAAGGCCGCGGGGATGCCAATCGGCGAGGAAGAAAAGGCTACCCCGGTGGCAGGCTCGCGGGAATGGAACTCAGAGGTTTACCAGCGCGTGTCGCGGCCGCAGTTCGGCTGGGGCAAAAAAGTGCTGGATCGCGTGCATCTGCGCGGCGATGAGACCGTTCTCGACGCGGGCTGCGGCACCGGCCGGCTTGCCGGCGAACTGCTGGAACGCCTGCCACGAGGGCGGCTCCTGGCGGTGGATCTGTCCGACAACATGCTGCGCGCTGCGCGCCACGAATTGCAGCCGCGCTTTGCCGGGCAGGTGCAGTTCGTAGTGGCCGATCTGCAGCGGTTGCCATTTCACCAGGTCGCACACGGAATTTTCAGCGCCGCCGTTTTCCACTGGATTAAAGACCACCAGCGGCTCTTTCTTAGCCTGCACGATGTGCTGCGGCCGGGCGGCTGGCTGGAAGCGCAGTGCGGCGGCGGCCCCAACTTGGCTAAGCTGCTGCAGCGCGCCCAGGCGCTCGTGGCCGCTCCGCCCCTGGCCCAGTTCTTCGCCGGATGGCGGAGCCCGTGGGAATATGCTTCCCCTGAAACCACGGCAGAGCGCATGCACCACGCTGGGTTCATCGAAATCAACAGCGGTTTGGAGTCCGCCCCGGTCCAGTTGCCCAGCGACAAAGAGTATCGCGAATATCTGGCCAACGTTATCTTCCACCGGCACCTGGAGCGCATCCGGCATCCGGAACTGCGCCAGCGATTCTTGGACGAGCTTACCCGCCAGGCGGCGCACGACGAGCCGCCGTTCGTGTTGGATTACTGGCGCTTGAACATGAGCGGGCGGAAGGCTTAGGGCCGTGGCAGCTCACGCGAGATGCTTCGAGGCTAAAGCCTCTCAGCATGACTCTAGCGGTTGATGGTACACGGTCACTGCCAACTGACAAGCGATAACCGGGCCCCGTCGGCGAAGACCAGGGGTAACGTCTTGCGGGCAACGACAAGGGGTTAAGGCCCAATCACCGACTGCTCAATCCACTCCAGGTACTCGGCGCTGCCGCTCTCGATGGCGAGCTCGATGCACTCCGGCAGGTCGTAGGAGTGCAGCTCGCGGATCGCCCTGGCCACCGCATCGAAGCTGGCAGCGGTGGTCTTGATGAGCAGCAGGTGCTCATTGGCGCTTTCCACCTTGCCCCGCCAGCGATACACGGAGTGAATCGGGCCCACAATGTTGACGCAGGCGGCCAAGTGGCGCTCGACCAGCGCGTGCGCAATTTTTTCCGCTTCTTCTCGTGAACCCGCGGTGGTGAGCACAATTTTCTTGTCGCTCATAGGCTAGAATCTTTGGTCGGCGCCACCGTCCGGAGCGCCGTGACCATTACACTAGCATTCACGGCGTACAGAATGAGCACACAAATCAAGTTCGGCACTTCCGGCTGGCGGGCGGTAATGGCGGAGGAGTTCACCTTCGCCAATGTGCGGCGCGCTGTCACCGGCGTTGCTCGCTACGTATCCGGGCAAAAGCCGCAGGGAGCGCGCATCCTGGTGGGCCGCGACCCGCGTTTTCTGGGAGAAGCTTTCTGCGATTTGGCGACGCAGATCCTGAGCGAGCACGGAATTACGCCGCTGGTGATTACGCAGGCGGCGCCCACGCCGGCCATCGCCTTTGAAGTCATCCGTTTGCGTGCTGACGGCGCCATCAACTTCACCGCCTCGCACAATCCGCCGGAGTATAACGGCATCAAGTTTTCCACGCCCGATGGCGCCCCCGCCCTGCCCGAGGTGACCCGGCAGATCGAAGCCAGCGTGCCTCCCGATGGAGCGGAACCGCCGAAGGCGCCGGCCCCAGCGGCTACGCCGGCAAAGGAATCCATTGACGCGCGCCCCGCCTACCTGGCTCGCCTGCGCGAGATCGTAGACCTGGAGGCCATCCGCAAAGCGAATCTGAGAATAGCCTTTGATCCGCTGTGGGGCGCGGCCCGCAGCTATCCTGACCGCCTGCTGCGCGAAGCGGGCGTGGACGTCAGCACAGTGCACGATACGCGCGACGTGCTTTTTGGCGGCCACGCGCCCGAGCCTGACGATCACCTGCTCGCAGCTTTGCGGGAGAAGATGCGTGAAACCGGCGCTCACATCGGCATTTCCACCGATGGCGACGCCGACCGCTTCGGCATCCTCGACCAGGACGGCACGTTTCTGCAGCCCAATTACGTGATCGCTCTGCTTTTTGATTATCTGGTGGAGAGCCGAGGATGGAAGAATGGCGTGGCCAAATCAGTTGCCACTACTAACCTGGTGAATGCTCTAGCGGAGAAGCTCCAGGTCGAGCTCTACGAAACGCCAGTAGGCTTCAAGTACATCGGCGAGTTGATCAAGCAGGACAAGATTGCCATTGGCGGGGAAGAGAGCGCCGGGCTTTCCATACGCCATCACGTTCCGGAGAAGGATGGCATTCTCGCCGGCCTGCTGTGTTGCGAAATGGTGGCGCGCCGGGGCAAGGGCTTACAGGAACAATTGCGGGCGCTGTTTGGCAAAGTTGGTTCCTATTACCCGCGCCGGGAAAACTTCCGCTTGACGCCGCAGGTGAAACAGAAGTTCACTGAAAAGTTGCAGGCGGAGCCGCGCGAATTTTTCGGCCGCAAAGTCTCTCAGGTGGTGCGCACCGACGGGCTCAAGCTGCTGCTCGACGACGGCTCCTGGGTATGCTACCGGCTGAGCGGCACTGAGCCGGTGGTGCGGGTGTATGCGGAGGCGCGCAGCGCGGAGGGCCTGCAAAAGCTGATTGCCGCGGCGGAGAAATGGGTATTCGAGTAAAGCTCAACTGGGAAAATCCGGCCATTCGCCAGAGCGTGGCCGTTCTGCGCCGCGTTTATGCCGCCCGCCGCAAACTGGGCACGGCGACCGTCGGAGCGCTGGTGCTGTGGATGTTTGCGCACGTCATGTTCGGGCCGAACGGCATGATCGTGTATCAGCAGAAGCGTATTGAATACCATAAGTTGCAGCAGGACATTCAAGCATTGCAACAACAAAATCAGCGCTACAGCGAACAGGTCAAGGCGCTCAAATCCGATCCTAAGGCGATTGAAAAGGCGGCGCGAGAAGAACTGCGCTATGCCCGTCCTGGGGAGGTGGTCTACGTGGTGCCGTCGCCTAAGCGCGAACGCGCGGCCACTAAGACCGCCGAAAAATAGCGTAACCTTTTGCCTGCAATCAAACTCCGTAGTTTGCCTTTCCTCGGCCAGCGCCTGCCTTGGCCGTAGAGTTGCACTATCAGGCGGGGCTGGGGTAAAAGGTAAGTCAATCGTCCGGGGTTCAGGAACCACTGTGCAGTTTGCATTCAGCGCCGGCCTGCGGCGCCGCTCGCGGGCGGAAAGACCCACGTTTCGCAAACAGATAATGTGAGAGGAGAAACTGTTATATGAAGAAAGTGACCCTGTTTTTGTTTCTGATGTTCTCGCTGCTGTTCTGCCTGGCGATCGTTTCCGCCGCCAAGGATAAAGCCGCCAAAGCCTCCACCGTCAAAGGTTGGGTAGCCGATGCCAAGTGTGGAGTTAAGGGCGCGAACGCCAAGGGCGAAGAATGCACTAAGAAGTGCCTGGCCGCCGGGGAGAAGATGGTATTCGTAACGGATAAAGACCACAAAGTGCTCACGGTGGACAATCCGGACGCCCTGAAGGATCATGCCGGCCACCACGTGGCGGTAAAGGGCCAGGTGGACTCGTCTGCCGGCACCATCCACGTGGACAGCGCCAGCATGCTGTAAGCCAACCGCTAAGTATCTCTTTCAGTTGTGGAGGCAGCCCCATGAGGCTGCCTCTTTTGTTGCCTTTACAGACGGGCCGGGGCCCGATACTCAGGCCGGGGGCGGCTGTTATATGATGGAGCCATGAACCTCGGCATTCCAGAGATGATCTTCATCTTTGTGCTGGCCCTGATCATCTTTGGCCCCAAGAAAATGCCGGAGATAGGCCGCCAGATCGGCCGCGCGCTGGCCGAATTCAAGCGCGCCAGCAACGAATTCAAGGCGCAGATCGAGACCGAGATTCAGCAGATGGAAGTGGAGACGAACGTGCCATCCTATGTCTCCGAGCCTTCGGTCCCGCCCGAACACACCATTGCCGCCAGTACCAGCGAACCGGCCGGGGAAACCCCGGTGGCTGAGTTGCCCGCGCCTGAACTGATCCCGCCTGCCAAGGGGCCCGATGCCTGATCCTGCAGTTCAGACGTCCCGCTTCGCCCGCGGCAATGGCAAAGACGAGATGGCCAGCATGAGCTTCCTCGAGCACCTCGAGGAGCTGCGCCGCCGCATTATCTATTCCATCGCCGGGGTGGGCATCGCTTTCTTCGCCTGCTTCTACTATGCCGACCGCATCTTCGGCCTCATGCAGCGCCCCATCATGGAAGCCCTGCAGCGCAATCACATGCCGGAGAAGCTGGTCTACCTGAACCCCACCGAACCCTTCAACATGTACTTGAAGATTGGGCTGCTGGCGGGTTTGTTCGTGGCCTCTCCATTCGTGCTTTACCAGCTGTGGATGTTCATCTCGCCCGGGCTTTATCGCCATGAGAAGCGCTACGTGCTGCCCTTCATGACCTCCACTATTTTCCTTTTTCTGGCGGGCGGATACTTCGGCTATAAGATCGTCTACCCCGAAGCCCTGGACTTTTTAATTGGATATGGGCGGCAGTTCCAGCCCATGATCACCATCGGCGAGTACACCGACCTGTTTCTGACCATCATTATCGGGTTGGGGGCTATCTTCGAACTGCCTATCCTGGTGTTCTTTCTTTCGCTGATGGGCATCGTGAGCGCCGGGTTCATGTGGCGCAACCTGCGCTATTCCATCCTGATCATCTTCATCATCGCGGCCATTGTCACGCCCACCACTGACATTCTGAACATGTGCATCTTTGCCGCCCCCATGGTGGCGCTGTACGTGGTCAGCATCGCCGTGGCCTGGCTGGTGCATCCTAAGCGCAGGCGCGCGCGGCGCGAG
>DATEGM010000061.1:0-4032 GCA_035280085.1 Terriglobales bacterium | reverse complement strand
AGGAGGCGGCCACCGGTATCTCCGCATAAAGGCCCAGAAGGGGCACGGAGGCGATGCGGTGAGCAAAGCTCACTTCTAGGGCGGGAGCGGCCCCTAAATTGAGCGGATTGCCGACATTAAAGTAGCCGCCGCCAGTGAGGGCTATGTCATTTTTCTGGGCGTGCAACGCCACAGGAAGCAGGAGACATAGAAGGCCTAATATTGTTTTGCGCACCAAACCTCCTTAAGTTCCTGGAAGAACGGCAAATCCCCCGGCTTGAGCGGGCCCGCAGGTCCGTCCGCACGGAAATGATTTCCAGGTAAGTTGGCAGGATTAGATGCAGGAATGGGATGGCGCGTCCACTCGGAAATGGCTACATAGGAGCTGGGTCGGGCTGGCTAAGCTTGCTGAGCAGCACGTCGGGATGGACGGGTTTGGGGAGCAGCTCAAATGAGTAACCCTGCTGTTCGGCGGTTTTGAGCAGGTCAGAAGTGGCAGCCTGGCCGGAGAAGAGCAGGATGCGGGCGTCGGGACACATTTCCTGGATGGCCTTGGCCGCCTCGATGCCATTCACGCGGGGCATGACCACATCGGTGATAATGGCGTCCGGGCAATCCTCCAGCACCTCGCGAATGGCCTGGCGGCCGTCGTAGGCAACGCGGGTTTCGAAGCCGTTAAGAGAAAGTATTTCGGCGATGCTGTGGGCCACTGTGCGCTCATCGTCCACCACGAGGACGCTGAGCTTGCGGCCGCGCCGGCTGGCGGGCAGACTCCTGCCCAGCGCCTTCACGGCAGTTTCCAGGCGGCGCAGTTCGATTCGCAAAGCTGCTTCGATTTCTTCCGAGCGCCTTTCACCGCGGGCGACCCGGCTGACGTAAGAACGATCCACTCCCAGTTGCCGGGCTACTCGGCTGTAAATACCTCGAAAGAGGGCGTAGGGTTCCCGCTGATTCATTGCCGCCTGCACTTTCTGCTCGCGCCGTTCCGCACAAGCTTTCCATGATGGTGGACGAAACGGGCGCGCGAACGTAACTGTGTCCGCTGCGGTCAAGAGTACGGCCGTCAGGGGGCATGCCTGCAGCGGGAGGGGAGTCTGCCCGCCGAGGTTTTCTGGGCCGCACTTATAAGAAGCCGGAGGGACGAGCGGAGTTGTCAATCAGAGGCAGAATTCTGAGAAGGAACACACGATTTCCATCCGGTGAGTTTCGACAGCACCCCAAGTTGTGGTAGTCTTTTCCCGCCTGTTGTCACCAGCGGTGACTCAGGTTCTGCCCTGTTCCCCTGAAAGCAAAGTTCCAACGTGGCCCGGAGAAGTGTGTCCGGCGCCAGAAGCTACGGGAGTGCGTGCGGCACGATCTCTAAAGAGAAAGCAAAATTACAAGGCTTGGGGCGCAATGGCAGAAGGCATCAAAACCGTTCTGATAGCTGATGACGAGCCCACGGTAGCCAACACCTTGCGCATGATTCTGGAGAGCGCCGGGTACCGAACCATAGTGGCGCATGATGGGAAAGAGGCGGCGCGGTTGATCGGGGAAGCGGGTCCGGATGCGGTGCTGCTGGACGTGATCCTGCCGCGGATGGACGGCGTGGAGGTTGCCATCCAGGCATGCCGCACCGCGCCCAACTGCAAGGTAGTGCTTTTTTCCGGACGCCCGGATGCCGCCGACCTCCTTGCCGCCGCGCGCGCCCGGGGGTATAGCTTCGAAATTCTGGCTAAGCCCGCCAGACCGCAGGAACTGCTGGAGAAATTACGGAACGTGCTGGTGGCATGAGAGCGTTGTGGCGCGGGAGCCGACGGCGGGCGTGCTGACACTCAGGGCCGGAGTTTCAGAAATGCAGACATGCGGGCGAGGGCACTGCCGGTCAAGTAGAGGATCCCCTCCACCAGGAAGCAGATGATTCAACCCTGAAATTGCGGGCGGCGCATACCTTCATGCTAACTCGGGGAGCCCTCATGTGGCCACGAGTACATGCCGGCGCGGGTTAGTACATTGCACTCCGGTGACTTTGAGCCCTGGCGGAGCACGCTTAAGCTCCTGCCTTATGGCGATTGCGGTCAAGAAAGAGCTAGCCCAGGCGCGCTATGCCGGGCTTATTCGGGTCCTGACCGGCGAAGGCCGGACGGGAATCAAGTTGACGTGTCCGCAGGGGCAATGCCGGCAGGAGTACGTTTTGTACTTCGGGTCAGCACGCGAGGAAGAGGAAATGCGCTGGTTGTTTGACCGGCGGGTAGGCCAGCACCATCCTTTCCATCTGGATGTTTATGCCCTCGACGAACCCATGCCGCGCTGGGCTGAGCCGGAAATCACGGTAATGCCGGCCACCCAAATCCAGAGCAAGCAAGAGGAAAGCAAATCCTTCGATGTGTTCCGCACCATGCGGCAGGAGATGCGGCTGCGGGGCACGCTGCCCGCCGACCTGGCGCAACGACACAAACGCGGCGGCCTGCTGGGCCGCACGTCGAAAGTATTTGCGGGCTGCCTGGCGTTTGTAGTGGCGGCCGTGCCAGTGGCGGCACGAACGCCCTTCCTTTTCGGCTCCAAGTAGCGCCGGCAGCTGCCTTTAATTCGTGTGCGGCATGATCAGCTGGGGCTTGCCGGGAGCAGCCACCGATTCCACATTCACGTCGCGAAAGAACTCCGCCGCCGCCTCCGGCATCACCGTGTTGATGTACATTCCCGAGCCCAATTCGAAACCGGCCACCCGCGTGAGCCGGGGAATGATGCTGACATACCAGTGATAGTACTTCACGCCGGAGCACTCCGCCGGAGCGGAGCGAATAGTGAAATTGAAATCAGGGTCGTGCAGGCCGTAGTAAAGCTTAGCCAGCACCAGGCGCAGAACGTGCGCGAGGTCAGTAATCTCTTCCCCGCTGATATCGGCAAAATTGGCCATGTGACGCCGCGGGTAGATGTGGGTGCAAAAAGGAGTGTAGGAAGCAAACGGCTCCAGGGCGACAAAATGGTCGGTGGTCACAATGAGCCGGCTCTTGTCCTGCAGTTCTTCCTGCACCGCGGAACAGAAGATGCACTCGCCGAATTCGTCATAGTGGCGAAGCGCCTCGTAAAGACGGCTGCGCACCTGCGAGGAAATCACCGGAGTGCCGATGAGCTGGCAGTGGGGGTGTTCCAGGCTAGTGCCGGCATCGGCGCCGTGATTCTTGAAGATGATTACGTTGGCCACCCGGGAATCGAGGCTGAGGTCGGTGCAGCGCGCCTTAAGCACGCGCAGGACGCTGGCCACCTGCTGATCCGTCATCAGGGCGGTGGGCTGCGAGTGATCGGGGGTTTCGATGATCACTTCGTGAAATCCGAAACCTTCCACGGTGCGGTGCGAACGCTCCACCACGCGCCGTGGGGTGACGTCAGGTTGTAAGGCGGCGAACTTGTTGGGCACTACCCGCACCAGCCATTGGCCATTGCTGGCCGCGGTGACGCGCAGCACCTCCGGGGGTGTGGACTTTTCGTTGCCCGGGCAAAAGGGACACTTGGGATCAAAGCTGGGCAAATTGCGCGGCGCGCGCAGCACCACCATGTCCTTGGGGCGCTTGGCCCGCTCCGTGGCGATAATCACCCACTCTTTGGTAAAGCGGTTTTGTCGAAGTTCGGGCATGTGTCACCTCCCTGCCCTGGCACAAACAGTGTTGCTCTTTCGGATAAAGGGCCAGCCGACCGCGTAGTGTAAAATCCGAAGCAAACATCCATGCAGCCCAATAAAGTTCCCGTCGGTGTGCTGGGAGCCACCGGAATAGTCGGCCAGCGCTTTCTGCAAATGCTGGAGCGGCATCCCTGGTTCGAGGTATCTTGGGTGGCGGCTTCCGAGCGCTCCGAAGGCAGGCCATACGCCGAAGCTGTGCGCTGGCGGCTGAAAACGCCGATTCCGCCGCGCGTTGCCGAACTGGCGGTCTCTCCGGCCAAGCCCGAGGGCGCACCCAGGATTGTCTTCGCCGCGTTGGACGCCGGTATCGCCGCCGACCTGGAGCCGCGCTTCGCCGCCGCCGGGCATGCAGTCATTACCAACTCCAGCGCCCTGCGCATGCAGAAAGACGTGCC
>DATEGM010000060.1:0-2881 GCA_035280085.1 Terriglobales bacterium | reverse complement strand
TAGAGAATCTCCTTGCCGTCCGGCGACCAGTCAATTGAGTGCTCGTAACCCGCCCCCTGGGTCAGTTGCCGCACTTTCCCGGACGCTAGTTCCACCACAAATATGTGCAGCCGCCGGTTGTCGTTGAAGTGGCTGTTTCCTTCCCAGTAATCGGGCTTGTACAGGTAACGGGTAATGACCATGGGATCGCCGCTGGCGTCCTTGGTCTCGGGGCCGGGCTGGGCGGACACAAACGCAATCTGGTTGCCGTCCGGCGCCCAGGCAATGGTTCGTCCCATGTGCGGCTCCGGGCTATTGGTGGATTCGGTCGGCGCCAGAAAGCGAACTCCCGAGCCGTCTGCGTGCGCGATGAAAAGCCCTGACTTGCCGCCGGAATCGCCTTCGTAGGCCAGCCACTCGCCGCTGGGCGACCACACCGGGCTGCCCGAGGTGTCCGCGCCGGCACTCAATTGCAGGCTCTTGCCGCTGCGCAGGTCCAGAATCCAGATCTGGCCATACGGCCGGCCGGGCCCGTCATTGCTCTGCACCGCGTAGGCAATGTGGTTCGCGTCGGGCGAGATAGCGACGTCACTCACCGAGCGCAGGTGGTAAAGATCAGCGGGCTGAAGCTGCGCGTGGGCGGCGAAGCAAAGAACGGCACAAGTGAGCAGGAGCAGGGCGTATCGCATGGATTGACGATTGTAGATTGATGTTTGACGGTGGGGATTGGGGTGCTGGTGGTCAGAACAGGAGTGAACACCCGGCCAGGTAGTGCCACAGCCAGACTCTCGGCCGGGATTCCACTCGGGACGGCGGCGGGATGGCGCGGCCGGGCGGGGGCCAGCCAAAACATGATTTGTCCAGTCGTTGCTGCGGCTCATCAGAGCTTGGAGAGAGCCTGCAAGGCCAGAGTCTTCTCTATCGCCTTCTTCTTCTCGTTGGGGAGATCGCCATATATGGCCACCTTGAACACAACATCTCCCTTCTTGACCAGGAGACCCGTGTAACCGGCGCCCATACTGGTGTAAAAGGCATCATCTCCGATGCCGCTGACGGACGTATTGGAAAACTGAGCCGCGCCTTTTTCATTCTTCGCCATCGTCTTTGCCTGCTCCATGAACATTTTCGCCGAGGCAAACGAATTCCCGGGCTGCAGGCTAAGGGTGACGGATTTCACACCCTTAGCGGCACCACCCGGCACACTCCAGGTGCAGGTTTTTACGTAAGTCGGGGTGACGTGGGTGCCAGTTCCTATCTTTTCTCCGATGGCGGTGCTGACCTGGTCCTGGGTTAGAAGGGAGCAGGCGTCGTTTGGGGCCGCAGTACCCACGGCTGGCAATGCGGCAACAACTGACAACAAGACAGCGATCGCGAATGCGGCAACGCTGATTCTCATTTGCATGGTCTCCTTGGCACGGCAGAGTGCGATTGTACTCCGCGCGCATTTACCGGCAAGGCGAAATCCGCGGTTGTTTACGCAGTGCGCGCCGCCACTTTGAGGCGCTCGCGGACGGCGGCCACGATTTCCGGGTGAACCACCTCCGCCGGCCGCCGGGCGTCCACCACGAAGAAGCGCTGGGCTTCGCGGCGGGCGATGGCCAGGTAGGCGTTGTGTACGCGCTCAAAAAACGCCCGGCTCTCCCGCTCGAAACGGTTTTCGTCGGCTTCACCGGCGTCGGTGGCCACGCGAGCGCGATTGCGGCGGCGGGCCCGGGCCACGGAAGCGGCGGGCTCGGAATCCATCAGAATCGTCAGGTCAGGCTGAATATTTCCGCACAGCACCCGATGCAGGGTGAGCACGGCGTCGCTGCCCAACTTGCGCCCGCCGCCCTGGTAGGCCTCCGTGGAATCGGTAAAGCGGTCGCAGAGCACAATGCGGCCCTTCTCCAGCGCGGGCAGGATCACCTCCTGCAGGTGCTGGGCGCGCGAGGCGAACATGAGCGCCATCTCCGCCCAGGGAGACAGGCCAGTGGTGGCGGAATCCAGCAGCACGCCACGGATCCGGTCGCCCAGGGGAGTTCCCCCGGGCTCGCGGGTGGCCAGTACATCCAGGCCGTCGGCGCGCAGCACGGCCGCCAGCTTTTCCAATTGCGTGCTCTTGCCACAGCCGTCCAGTCCTTCGATAGTGATGAACACGCCTTTGCGCGCAGCCACGGGGAAATCATAGCAGCAACATTAGTTGGAAATTAAAATCACAAACCAATGTCATCCTGAGCCGAGGACGCGGCGAACCGACCCGCGTTCGAGCGAAGGAGCCCTACTCACAGGATAGTGAAGAGGCCGTTGCAGGGAGTTTGAAAGAGACATTCAGGACGCCTTTAAGTGACCGAGGGGCAGTGGGCGGCGTTGGGGTCCTCCGGCGCGGGCAATCGCCCTCGCTCAGGATGAGAGACGTAAGACGTGCTACCGGGTAATCGTATAATGCTGGCGCCAGTAGCTTGCCCTATTGAGGAGTTCCAGAATGCACAATTCATCACGTCCCGGCCTCTTCCCGGCGCTTACCCTGTTGGCAATCGCTTTATCTGCGGCGGCTTTCTTCCTGTTCAGCCAGCCGCGTCCGGCGGTGGTGCACGCCGCGCGCAAGCCTGCCAGCACGCAGCAATCAGGCGCCAAGGATCCGCGCCTGGGCAACGCTTACCGCTTCCAGCGCGGTGGATGGACCTATGTCCACCTGGAAGGCACGTCCGAGCAGATCGGCTATCAGCACGGCTACCTGCTCGCCCCAGAAATCAAGGACACTTTCGAAGCCATCCAACTGCGTGACGTGCACGACGCCAAACGGGACTGGCAGTTCTTCCGCGATGCTGCTCGCAAAATGCTGTGGCCGCACATCGAGGCGGAATACCAGCAGGAGTTGACCGGCATCGCCGAAGGGCTGAAGGCGCGCGGCGTGGCTCTGGAC
>DATEGM010000059.1:0-3441 GCA_035280085.1 Terriglobales bacterium | reverse complement strand
TCGAGGGCCTCTGAATACAGGACGTCATTCCCGGCAAGCAACCAGGCACGTTACGCTCACCCAGGGGAAGGCGCTTGAACTCGCCGAGCAGAACACCGGTGCTGGCTTTGCTGCCGGGCGGCCTGTTGCTGCTGGCCACGGCGCTGCTGCTGAATTTTCTCTCCCTGCCGCCCTCCAGCTATGCCCGGGTTCAGTTTGGCTTCTACATCGTGCTATGCGCCGGGGTTCTTCTGGCCTGGCGCTTCCGCTCCACCCGGGTCTTGTTCGCACTGCTGGCCCTGTTCCTCGTAGAGGGCGCCGCTTTCGGCCCCTCTTACCTGAACGCCGATCACGTTCGCGTTGCCATTGCCGCCTTCCTGCTGCCCGTTAACCTGCTGGTGTTTTCTCTATTGCCCGAACGCGGCTTTACCCTGGACGCGCTGGTGCCCCGCGCCGCCCTGCTGCTGATTGATTTTGTGGCTTTGGGCGTAAGCAGCGAGTTCCAATCCGCGCGCACCTTCAGCTTACCTTGGGTGATCGCAGGCCTTTGCGGCGCTGCTACCCTCGTTTTCCTGCTGCGCGCGCTTGTGTACCGCAGAAATCTGGAGAGCGGGTTTTTCTGGGGCATGTTGGCAGCCTGGCTCGCTTTGCGCCACGGCGGAGTGGGGGTGGCCGCCACCGCCTACCTGGGCACGGGCGCGCTCATTATGGGGGCCTCTCTGATCGAGAGCTTTTATTTCATGGCCTACCATGACGAACTCACCGGCCTGCCCAGCCGCCGCGCCTTTAATGAATCCACGGCGGCGCTCGTCCACCCTTACAGCATCGCCGTGGCGGATATTGACCACTTCAAATCCTTCAACGACCTCTACGGCCACGACACCGGCGACGAGGTGCTGCGCATGGTGGCAGCGCGCCTGGCGCGGGTGAGCGGCGGAGGACAGGCCTTTCGCTGTGGCGGCGAGGAGTTTGCGGTGATATTTCGCGATCGCGGTGCGGCAGAAGCCTTGCCCTATCTGGAAGAGCTGCGGAGGGACATCCAAGAATCCGTGTTCTGCCTGCGCGGCCCCGAGCGCCGGCGCCAGGCGCGCGGCGCGGACCGGCGGGACGCTGGCCGGCGCACCACGCGGAAGCGTAAGACGAAGGTGGAAGCGGCGTCGGTGGCTGATATCACGTCTGTCACCGTAAGCATTGGCCTTGCCGGTTCGGAAGAACAGCAGCCGGAGAAAGTTCAGCGGGTCATCGCGGCGGCGGATAAGGCGCTGTATCGCGCAAAAGGCCGTGGCAGAAACCGGGTAGAAGTGGAAGGGTTGCAGCCGGCCGGTGTCTCGAAAATGAGCGCCTCGCGCCGCTAAGCGGCCACCGGCCAAGCTCCTACAGAGATATCACCGAGCGTTGCAAGTCCGCCGGGGCCTGGGGCGCGTCAACCCGGGGCTCTATCTGCCGCGGGCGCGCGCGTGGGGCTTCTTTGCGGGCATACGGCTTGGGATGCGCTTTCTCGGCGTTGCGCTTTTGCACCTGCTGCCCCTTCATGGCGCTCAGTTGGGTGCTGTCGCTGAATAGCTGCTTGATGAGCAATCTCTGAGATTCGATGGTGTTACCCTGCTCCACGATCAGCATGGTCATGATTGAATAGGCCACCAGGAACAGCACTGTAAGCACCGGCAGTAAGGTGTTTTTCCGCTTTTTGATGGTTGTGCTGTTCTCGCTCAAGGAGTACCCCGCTTTCGGTTAGAACGCGACTCTGCTCTAATAAGCACCTTCAACGCCAGCCGATTATTTCTGGTAACCGGCTGTGAACATTGTCCTTAGACCCCTTTTGTGCTGACCTGCGTGCAGCCCCAGTGCAATTCTGTGCACATAAGTAGAAGGCTCACACGCCATGCTGGCCGTGCCAAACTTCGCAGAATCCAGGGTTCCGGCATTTGCTGGTTACTTTAGAAACCAACTGAAATAGATGCCAGCCGCGAGCCCGGGAACTCAGAATTTGGTCAAAGCAGTGTCGCAGGTGCTTGTGGCCCGCTCTGCAGCGAGCGACTTCTTGCCCGCCCTGGCTGCTTTTTCTTATGCAGCTGATAAAAACTTTCAATGCCGGAAATGCGCATCACCAGCCGCTTCTGGTGATCCAATCAGGCTGACGAGTGTTCCCCTCAATTGGCCGATGGAAGAAATGACAAAGCCGCGCACCTGGAAGCTGCTACTCGCCTTTGCCGCCATCTATTTTGTCTGGGGCTCGACGTTTTTGGCGATCCGGATAGGGGTCCGGGAAGTGCCGCCGTTTCTGCTGGCAGGCATGCGCTTCCTGGTGGCCGGACTTGTCCTCTACGTGTGGATGCGGGCAAGCGGCACCCGCTCGCCGGCGCTTCGGGAGTGGGGTGCGGCCAGCTTGCTGGCGGTATTGATCTTTGTCTTCGACTACGGACTGTTGTTTTGGGCGGAAAGGCGGGTCCCCTCCGGAATTGCCGCCGTACTGCTGGCAACTATCCCCGTCTTCATGACCATCTCGGAAATCCTCATATTGTGGACGCAGCGCCTGAGCGCGCGGCTGGCGATGGCTCTTCTGGCAGGTCTGGGTGGAGTCGCGGTTCTGATGAGCCCTACCACGCGCTTTGGCGAAGCCCCGATTGACACCGCCGGTGCCTGTGCCCTCATCGTGGCGGCCATCAGTTGGTCCGTCGCTTCCGTATTGTCCCGCAAATTGCCGCTGCCCTCTGCCAAAGTGATGAGCTCCGCCGCTCAGATGCTCGCCGGGGGAGTGCTGCTGATGATTGCGGCCGGCCTTCTCGGGGAATTCCGCGGATTTCACATGCGGGCAGTTTCCCGCCAGGCGTGGTTCGCACTGGCCTATCTGATTGTGGCCGGATCCATCGTCGCGTTTACCGCGTATGTGTGGCTCATCCATCACGAATCGCCCACCCGGGTGGGAACCTATGCTTATGTAAATCCAGTGGTTGCGGTTTTAGTCGGGTACTTCTTCGGCGGGGAAGCGATTGGACCGCGCACCATCGTCGGCACCATCCTTGTGCTGGTTGGGGTGGTGGTGATGACGACGGCGCCCGCGAAAAAACCGGAAACGGACGCATGGGCCGGCGAGCCCCAGGAAGCTGAGCCGTAGGCCGGTGCGGCAGCGGACGGCTTTATGCCACTTTGCCTAATTGCTGTTCGGCTACGGCGGGAAGATCCACGGTGAAGGTAGAGCCCTTCCCGGGTTCGCTGTGGAAGCTGATGTCGCCGCCGTGAGCGAGCAGCATCTTCTGCGCCGTGGAAAGTCCCAGGCCGGTGCCGGTCGCTTTGGTGGTGAAATAGGGCAGGAAAATCTTCTTCTGCTGTTCTGAAGGGATGCCGGAGCCCGTGTCCTGCACCCGCGCGTACACGCGGCCCCCGTGCTCCTCGCAATGCAGTGTCAGTTGTCCGCCTTCCGGCATGGCCTGAATGGCATTCACAATCAGGTTAGTGAATACG
>DATEGM010000058.1:0-10030 GCA_035280085.1 Terriglobales bacterium | reverse complement strand
ATCACCTGCCCGCCGATCATCCCGTCCACCGTGCCGATAGCATGGGCAATCTCCTCGATGATGCGAACCCGCCGCTCCGCCGTACAGCGCAGCCGCGCCAGCACCTCATAGGCATAGGTCTGCAGGCCATCTCCCGCCAGAATCGCGGTTGCCTCCCCAAATGCCTTGTGGCACGTGGGGCGCCCGCGCCGCAGGTCATCGTTATCCAGTGCCGGCAGGTCGTCGTGGATCAGCGAATAGGTGTGCAGCATCTCCAGCGCCGCGCCCAGTTCCTCCACGCCCTCGGGCAGGGAACCCCCTACCAGCCGCGCCGCTTCCAGGCACAGGATAGGCCGCAGCCGCTTGCCGCCCGCAAACACGCTGTGCCGCATGGCCTGGTGAATTGAAGCCGGGTACTGCCTCTCCGGCGGCAACAGTCTTTCCAGCGCCGCGTCAGCTATGCGGCGTCCTTCGTCCAAGGTTTGTTGAAGCATTCGTTGTGAGTATAACAAGGGCGCGCAGTACCGCTATGGCGGGCGCCGGCGGTTCCATCTCCATGCAGGCGATTAAAGCCATCAAGTAATGGAGACAGACACCGAATTTGGGTGACTGGCAGATAACATTGCGATAAGGAAAGGGCGGAGACAGACAATCGCTTCCTATAGTTGTAGACGAATGTTTCGGGACTAAAGGAGACCGCCCAATCCCAGTCCTTCTGCGTCGTCTAGCCGAGCGCACTATTCACATGGCAGCTTTCGGTCGCACCATCTGCCACATTGAGCCCGCCAGGGCGTTACAGTTTTTAGCCCAGGGCGTCAGCCCTGGGTAAGCCTCGCAAAAACTTCCCGCGCGAGCCGACCTCGCGAGGCGAGCGCAGCCCCTCACCTCTCCGTCAGCGGGCAGAACTTGCCATCCGAGAATCCCTCCGCTTCGACTGCAAACGTGCGATTAAACCGGGCTCGGTAGTTCTCCCATGCGATTGCTGCGCTCAACTCCACCAACTCGCGCTCGGAAAAGCGACTCCGCAGGGCCGCGAAAAAATCATCGGAAACCTCCGCCGGTGTTCGCGTCAGCTCCACGGCCAACCGTAACACCAGCTTTTCCTCTTCGTTGAAATGCGGGCTGGCGTCAAACTTCGCCAAATCGCGCAGCTGCTCTTCCGTGATGCCCATCTTTCTGCCCACGGCAGAACCGATGTCAATTCAAAATGGGCAGCCCACCATGGCCGCAACCTTCACCTGTGCCAGTTCCTTCAGCTTCAAGGAAACGGCGCCCGGCCGGGCAATGTGCATGCTCATCCGGGCCGCTGCTTGCAGAAGTTTAGGGTCGCGTGCCTGAATTCGGCCGGACAAGGGAACCATGCCTAACCGGCGCTTCGTCAACCAGAAAATCACTCGTGTGCGAAGCCCTGCTTCGCGGTCTTGCACTCCTGCTGCTCGGTTCATCTCATTTCTCCCCTTCGCGAAATCGTCTGCTCACGGTTGCCCGGCTCCAACTTGTCTGCATCTCACCTAGTGATGCCACGCACTCAACGAAGTAGCGTCAAAAACTCTGGTCCTGACCGTGTAATAGAAGGTGCGGTTCCGGCGGAAGAACTGCAGGTGCAGTTCCCAACCATCAAGCTGCCCATTCGACCGCCTTACCCACCCATGGAGGCGAAATCAGTCGAAGAGCTTCCCCGTGGCGAAGGCTGGCAATTCGAGCCCAAGTGGGACGGCTTTCGCTGCCTCGCTTTTCGTAGTGGCGACCAGGTCCTGCTGCAATCCAAGGCCGGTCAGCCCCTGGGCCGCTACTTCCCGGAACTTATCGAAGCATTGCGCGGTCTCAAACCGCAGCAGTTCGTGCTCGATGGCGAAATCGTTATCTTTTCCGGCGAGCATCTTGCCTTCGACGATCTGCTGCAGCGCATTCATCCCGCCGAATCCCGCATTCGCAAACTGGCGGCGCAAACTCCCGCTACGCTTATGTGTTTTGACCTGCTCGTGGACGAAAAAGGCAAATCGCTGGTGGAGCTTCCTCTTACCGAGCGCCGCAAGCGTCTGGAGGAATTATTTTCCGGAATGGGCAAGAGCGACCGCGTGCGCCTCTCGCCTTTTACCCTTGACCGCGGCCAGGCCGAGCGCTGGATGCGTGAACTTGGGCCCACCGGCCTGGATGGAGTGGTGGCCAAGTTGGTCGGGGAGCCGTACCACTCCGGCGATCGCGCCGCCATGGTCAAGGTGAAACGCATTCGCACCGCTGACTGCGTCGTAGGCGGCTTCCGCTACTCGGAAAAGGGAGGTCAAATCGGCTCGCTTCTGCTTGGCCTCTACAACCAACAGGGGCTGCTCGACCACGTTGGTTTCACTTCCAGCTTCAACGCCGAGCAGCGGCAGGAGCTGAAAAATATTGTCGAGCCGCTGATCGGTTCGCCTGGCTTTACCGGCAAGGCGCCAGGTGGCCTCAGCCGCTGGAGCACCCGGCGCTCCATGGAATGGCAGCCGCTTCAGCCCAAGCTGGTCTGCGAGGTCCGCTACGATCATTTTTCCGGCGGGCGCTTCCGTCACGGCACAAAGTTTCTGCGCTGGCGTCCGGACAAGAAGCCGAAACAGTGCACCTTCGAGCAGGTGCTGGGAAGCAAGTCAGCCCACAGGTCGGTGTGGCGGGAGTTCCTGCCCCACGCCGTTTGATAGCCAGCACCGCCGTTCGGGCACAAAGACTCCCTGCAGGCTCTCTGCGCACTCTGCGTTGCGGCTATTTTAGAGCGGTGTGAAATTCGGGCACTGTTGCGCGCTGGGCGGCGTGGTGCTCTTGCTCGCGTTAGCGTCCCAGCGAATCACATTGTCCTCGGCCGAGCAGAACAGGCGAACGCCCGAGTTGTTGAAGCTGATGGGCGCGGCCCCGGCCACGTAACTCGTATTAGCCCCATTCACCGGGTTCCCACCCACGGCCGTAAAGCTGTACCCGCTCTTCGTCCCAGTAGACAGGCTCTGGTCAATCAGGCAGGCGCTTGCCGGAGTGGGGGCACAAGGTGCCGCGCCACCTAGGTTCGAGAGCTGGGCTGCATAGCCTTGGTTGGGATACGAAGTCGTGTACGACAATTCGGCCTGCTGGATGGTGCGAATGGATTGCACCGCCGAGGCTTCGTTGGCGGAAATTTTGGCCCGCAACAGGTTGGGAATCGCGATGGCGGCAATGATCAGAATAATCGCCACCACAATCAACAGCTCGATCAGGGAAAAGCCTTTGTTATGCCTTGAATGTTTCATCACAAGTCGTGTCCGATTTGAAAAAGTTCCAGGCGCACCTCACACCGCGCCCAGCGGCCATTCCCAGGGAATAGCGCAGAGACCTTAGTGCAATCTTATGGCCAGAGTGCCCTCGGGCGTCGGCCCCACTGCCCTCAGGCAAAGAACGACTGGAGTGCCATACTTTGCGCTGTTTTCGCCCTCATGCGGCAATAGACTTGGCGGCTTGCGTGCTCCTTAGCGCTGCGCTCAAAATGCTCTGGCAGTCAGCCGAATAGCACAGATCACTCGCCCCCGCCCCCACCATCTCTGTCCACATCTCTTCGTCCGCCAGGCGATGTGTGCAAACCAGGCAAATGCCGGGAAATTCGCGGCGCAGCCCTTCCACCTCCGAGCGTGGAACGAGTTCCAGGTCAACTATTACCACCTGCGCCCGGTATTTCGGGATGGCCACCCTGGCTTCCCCTAAGTTCCGCGCTAAGTATATGAAATGGAAGTGGCTTTGCAGCGAACTCTGTAGATTTTGGGCAACCTCTGCACTGCTCTGCAGGATAACAACGTTCAACGGCTGCATACTTCCCCCTGAGGTTCGACCGTCGGCTACGCAACGGCTGCGTAAACGCCGCATACGGCAAATGCGGCGGGTTTCTGGTCAAACGAGCTTGACGAAAACGCGGCGAGCGGCTACTTTCTCGCCTCCGCCTTCTCCGTCAGGGGCTCGAAGGGTTCGGCCTGTATTTTCCCGTTCTGTTTCAACAAGATCTCGACTTTACCTTCGGCCTGCTCTAATTCCTTCCGGCACGTATTAGATAGCTGCATCCCCTCCTCAAAAAGCGCCAGCGACTTCTCCAGGGGTATCTCCCCCTTCTCGAGTTCGCCTACGATCTTCTCCAGGCGCTGGAGGCATTCCTCAAACTTCGGCAATTTATCCCCTCGCCCCTATTTTAATGCACATCTGTGCACCTTTTGCGCAGGAAAATTTAATTCGGCGCTTCCACGAAGACCGGGTTGGGAGACCCGCCCGGAAGGGTACGAAAGGGCTGCTCAACTCTGTGCCAGCGCAGCCACTCCCCCTTGCCCCAGAGCCTCCAGCACGTCCACTGCGGCACTATATTTGCCGAACGGAGCGCTGATCTGGGCCCCCTGTACCACGTTGCGGATGGCCAGCAGCATCTCTCGCGCGATGGCCACACCTTCGTGACGTGCCACTTCGGCGTTGCTGGCTGCTGCCATTCTTTGGAAGATGGCATCCGGGATGGACACTCGCAGCTCATTCTTCATGAACTCCGCGTTGCGCACGCTCACCAGCGGCCAGATGCCCGCAACTACCGGAATCCGGCAATGCTCAATTCGCCGCAGAAAGTTTTCCAGCAGCCCAATGTCGAACACCGGCTGCGTCACCGCGTATTCCGCCCCTGCTTCAACTTTATATTCAAAGCGGCGGATCTCTTCGTCAATGTTGGGCACGCCGGGATTGGCGCCCACGCCGATTACAAAGGAAGTACCGTTACCAAGGGGATTGCCGCCGATATCCAACCCCCGGTTCAGATTGTGCACAATGTTGACCAGTCCGATGGCGTCCACATCGAACACCGCCGTGGCATCGGGATAGTTGCCCAGCTTCGGCGGATCGCCTGTAATGCAAATCAGGTTGCGAATTCCGATCGTCGCTGCTCCCAGCAAATCCGACTGAATGCTCAGAACATTGCGGTCGCGGCAGGTGTAGTGCAACACCGCCTCAATGCCCACCTGCTGCTGCACCAGGATAGAGAGCGCCTGGTTGCTCATGCGCGCGGAAGCCCGCGGACTGTCGGGAATGTTCACCGCGTCCACGCCCACCGACTTCAGAAAGCGCGACCCTTCCAGTTCCTTGGCGATATCGGTGCCTTTCGGCGGCACCACCTCCACCATGGTGACGAACTCTCCCGCTGCCACCTTGGCGCCTATCCGCGAGCGCTTTTCCAGCGGCGGCGGTTCGTGTGCCGTCGGCTGCTTGGGAACGCTGGCTACGGGAAAGGTGCTGGTGCGGTTGCGCGCCTTGCCCACCTGCAGCGCCGACTTCATGGCCCGAATGTGCTCAGGAGTGGTGCCGCAACAACCGCCCACCAGGCGCACCCCCGCCGCTACAAATTTGCGTGCATAACTGGCCATGTACTCGGGCGAGCAAAGATAGATGTTCCGGCCTTCCACGCTGCGCGGCATGCCAGCATTGGGTTGCGCGGCCAGCGGAAGCTCCGTAACCCGGCGCACCCGCTCCATGGCGTCCAGCATGGCCACCGGACCCACGCTGCAGTTGCAGCCCAGTACGTCCACTCCCCATTCCGTGATGTGCGGGGCGAAGGCCTCTGGGCTGGAACCGTCCAGGCAGTTGCCGTCATCATCAATGGTCACCTGCGCCACCACCGGCAGCTTGGCATCCACCTCGCGCGCCGCCAGCAGCGCCTGGTGCAGTTCTTCCAGGTAGCCGAAGGTTTCCAGAATCAGCAGGTCGACCCCGCCCTCGGCCAGCGCCGCGATCTGCTTTGCGAACATCGCCCGCGCCTCTTCCCGCGAAGTCTTGCCCAGCGGCTCGATGCGAATCCCCAGCGGTCCCACCGAGCCGGCCACAAATTCGGCAAAGCTCTTGGCCGCTTCGCGCGCCAGGTGCGCGCCCGCCAGGTTGATCTCCCGCACCCGGTCGGCAAAGCCATGCCGCGCCAGGCGGATGGCGTTCGCCCCGAAAGTATTGGTTTCAATAACTTCCGCGCCCGCCTGCAGGTATTCGTGGTGAATCTCACGAATCATGTCTGGCTGCGAGCAGTTCAGTTCGTCATAACAGCGGTTGATGAACACGCCCTTGGCGTACAGAAGGGTGCCCATGGCGCCGTCGCACAGCACCGGTCCCTGCTGCAGCCGGGATAGAAACTCAGAGGCCATGTTGAAGAGAATACAAGATTTGGGCAGGAGTGCCTATGAGGACGAACGACTCCGACTGCTACAATCCCCCGGCGGGTGGCCCGCTCAAGCGGGTTGTGCTTGAGTGGGGCAGTGTCTTGCGATCGCTCGAAAAGCTGGAAACGTTCCGCCCGTCCCCGGTTCTCCCGAAAAATAAGGATTTCCAAGCTTGAGCATAGCGTCTTGGGGTGGCGCAGCGGTTTACCGCTGCGATCTAAGCGCTCAAGGAATCCGCCGGCTTTAGCCGCTGAGGTGCCTTGAGTAGACGGCCCAGAGCCTGCTCTGAGCGAAGCGAAGGGATGGCCCTGGTTCGCGCCTCTTTTTGGGTGGGTAGCAAGGTCTCCAAGCTTGAGCATAGCGCCTTGGGGTGGCGCAGCGGTTTACCGCTGCGATTTAAGGGCTCAAAGAATACGCCGGCTTTAGCCGCTGAGGTGCCTTGAGTAGACGGCCCAGAGCCTGCTCTGAGCGAAGCGAAGGGATGGCCCTGGTTCGCGCCTCTTTTTGGGTGGGTAGCAAGTTCTCCAAGCTTGAGCATAGCGCCTTGGGGTGGCGCAGCGGTTTACCGCTGCGATTCAAGCGCTCAAAGAATACGCCGGCTTTAGCCGCTGAGGTGCCTTGAGTAGACGACCCAGAGCCTGCTCTGAGCGAAGCCAAAGGGTTCGCGCCCTGCTTTTGGGGGCTGACCTGGGTCATACATCGGTTCAGTGGCCCTCGACTGCTACAATCCCCCGGTCACATGAGAAACCTGCTCTACGTCGGTCTGGTCTGCGCTCTGCTCATTTCGCCCAAGTCCATCAGCGCAAACACGGGCCTCATGGCCGATTCGAAAAAGGTATCGGCGGTCGAGTATCTCTATGCGGACGTTAGTGACGCCAACACCATCCTGGGCACCATAGATTCCGGCCTGCTAAGCACCTATCAGGGCAAAGACCGCGCTGCCTGGGAGCAGTCTTATCGCAAGAACCGCGCCAAACTGGCCAGGGAACTGGAGAGCTTGCCCGCCTCCGGACTCTCCGACGGGGACACCAGGGCCATCGCCGCCATGAGGAAGCAGATGAAAGCTTTCACCGGCGGCGGAGCGCTCTTCAGTCCGGCGTCCAAATGCCAGGATGCAGGCCGCAAAGACCTTGCCTATCCCGCCCTCAAATCCGCCCTGGTCGCCTGTTTCGTCGAAATCGGAAACAACCTCAGCCTTGAGGGCGGCAAGATCAACCGCGTTTCCGCCCTCGACTTGCTGCACGAAACCTCCGACCCTGCCCGCCGCAAGGCGGTTTTCTTTGCTTTTGTTCCGTTGTGGAAGGCCATCAACGGCAACAACGAGCCCGACAGCCCTTATCGCCGCATGATCGCGGGGGCTGCCGCTGCAGCGGCCAAGAACGGTTCGGAAATCGAGAACGCCGCCCGCGATGTTGGCCAGGACCCCGCGGAAGTCGAACGCTGGCTGGTGCAGGTCCTCGATGCCTGGCGAGAATCGAGCGGCGATGCCATGATCGAGCCCTGGGACTTCCGTTTCCAGGCAGGGGAGGCCGATCGCTTGCTCGGGACATACATCCCGCGAGAATCGCTGCAGCCCATCAACCAGCGCTACTACCGCGATCTGGGAGCCGACCTGGAGAAAATGGGAACGCTCTACGATCTTTCTCCCCGGCCAGGAAAGGCGGCATTGGCTTACACGGAATTTGTCACCCACGGCCGGATGGTGAACGGAGCCTGGAAGCCCACGGTGGCACGCGTATCGGCCCCCTACGAGCGCGGCGGATTATTCGTGCTGAATGAACTGGTACACGAGAACGGCCACGTGGTGAACATCACCGCGATTCGTAATCGTCCCGCCTTCGTGGACTGGCCCAGCGACCTTTTCGCTGAGGCTTTCGCCGATGTTCCCGCCTGGAGTACCTACGAGCCCGCCTGGCAGCGCCGCTACCTGGGCCATGAAGCCTCGGAGCAACTCTCGCTGCGGGCGTTATATTCGGTGGTTGTTCTCGACGTGGCCTGGTCCTTGTTCGAACTGCGCATGTTTCGCGCTCCTCAGACTGATCCCAACGCGCTTTGGACAGAAATCACCAGCCACTATTTGCATATCGTGCCCCATCCTGAGCTTTCCTGGTGGGCGGTGCGAGTGCAGTTGGCGGATCTTCCCGGCTACATGGTGAACTACGGCTTGGGCGCGATCCTTACTGCTGAGATGCGGCAGCACATTTCAAAAGATCTAGGTGCTTTCGATACCGGAGATTCCCGCTGGTATGGCTGGCTCTCTGAACACCTGTTGCGCTACGGCTCGGAACGCGACACTCGCACCTTGATGCAGGATTTCTTGGGCCGTCCGGTGTCGCCCCAGGCATTGCTGGAGCAGATTCGCCGCCTGAAGCCGATAACGCCCCCTTAGGTGGCCCAGAGCCCGCCCTGAGCGCCGCCGAAGGGATGGCCATGGTTCGCGCCTCTTTTTGGGTGGGTAGCAAGTTTCCCCAAGCTTGAGCATAGCGCCTTTGGGTGGCGCAGCGGTTTACCGCTGCGATTCAAGCGCTCAAGGAATCCGCCGGCTTTAGCCGCTGAGGTGCCTTGAGTAGATGGCCCAGAGCCTGCCCTGAGCGCAGCCGAAGGAGCCTGCCCTGAGCGCAGCCGAAAGATTCGCGCCTGACTTTTAGGCGCTCAGGTGGCCCGGGTTCGCGCCCGGTTTTTGGGCGCTAACCCGGGATCACAGCTCCAGTCAGCTCCCAGTTTCGAAATGGGAAACGGCAAACATTTTCTTGCTTTTGGGTGGCGCAGCGGCTTCACCGCTGCGGTAGGTTTGGCAACCGTACGGGCGGCTTCAGCCGCTGAGGTGCATGCCTCTCCCGCTTTCTGCGCCGTCCACTCTAATTCTTTGTCGCCCGGGTATCCCTTAGGATTTTCCCAGCTTTCATTACAAAGACAACCGTCTGCATGGCACGGATATCCTTCGTGGGATCTCCCGCCACGGCAATGATGTCGGCGGCTTTCCCTGGTTCCAGCGAACCAATTTCGTTTGACAACCCCAGCAATTCAGCGGCATGCGTGGTGGCTGCCTGCAAAGCTTCGATTGGCGTCAGGCCGCCTTTCACCATGGCTGCGAATTCATTGGGCAGGAAATCCGGATCGTCATCCAGCCCGAACGCGATTTTCAGGTGGTGCTTGATTGCGCGCTGAAAAGCGTCGGATTGATACTTCAGGATGAGGCGCGATTTTTCCAGTGCCACCTGATCCAAGCCGCTCTCGCCGCCGAGGGTCGCATACCTCTGCATCACCGATAGCGTGGGCACCAGCCACGTGCCCTTCTTTTCCATTAAAACGGCGCCTTCTCCGTCGAGCTGCGTCCCGTGTTCGATGGAATCCACGCCTGCACGAACAGCGGACTTAATTCCATCCTGTCCTTCCGCGTGAGCCATCACGTGTTTGTGCGCCCGGTGTGCCACCTCTACCGCTCGGCTCATTTGCTCTTCGCTCAGTTCCTGCACATTGAAGTCGCTCATGGGATCGGAAATGCCGCCCGTGGCCATCAGTTTTATCCAGTCGGCGCCGTACTTGATGTCGTGTCGAACCGCCTGAGAAACGCCGTCTACCGTGTCCGCAAGATTGGGGCGAGGGGGCAAAGCCTGGTCCGGAGCCAGGGCGTCGGCGTCTCCGTGCCCGCCAGTAACCGATATGAAGTTGCCGGCCGAAACCATGCGTGGCCCCTCGATCAGGCCCATCCTGATGCTGTCGCGCAGTGCCAATTGCCCGTAGCCGAGGTCTTGCTCGCCCGCGTCGCGCAACGTCGTGAATCCGTGATCCAGCCAAATTTGCAGGTTGTGAGCGCCCCATAGCGTGGCTTGCGCCGACGACATGCGCAGCTGCGCCACCGGCGACAGATCCTTTAGGTTTCCCAGCACGTG
>DATEGM010000057.1:0-2871 GCA_035280085.1 Terriglobales bacterium | reverse complement strand
GGCCCATGGGTTCGCGAGTGCCCTCCATCTATGGCGGCAGCGCCGACGAGGAGTGGAAAGCCGCGTAACCGCGATTAACCACATAGGACACAGAGAGCGCAGAGGTTTGTTGAATCGAGGCCGCCCGGAAAGGGCGGCTTTTTTGGTCCTAACTCCTGTCCGGCGACGCAGGGCGGCACTACTCCCAGCGCAATCTTTCTAAGGTTCCCAAAGTTTCGCAGGTTTCAGATGCGTGTGCCGCGGTGAAACCTTGAAACTCTGAAACTTTGAAACCTACAAGTGTTTTCCTCAGTGCCCTCTGTGCCCTCTGTGGTGAAAAGGGTCTTAGGCCAATGGGACGTTACTTACGTCACCTTACATTCTGCCTACGCCGGAGGCATGATAATCGGGTCAACTTCTCTCGTGAGGCGACACACCCGGCCATGAATATTGATGATTTGCTGCGCGTAGCCATGGAGCGCAAGGCTTCCGACTTGCATCTGAAGGTCGGCAATTACCCGCATTTGCGCATAGATGGCCTACTGGTGCCGCTTTCCGACCAACCACGCATCACCGCCGAAGAAATGCTGAATATGGCGTTCAGCATCATGTCCAGCCGCCAGAAGCAGAAATTCAAAGAGAACAACGAACTTGATATGGCGTATGGCGTGGCCGGCCTGGGACGCTTTCGTGTGAACGTTTTCCAGCAGCGCGGCAACGTGGGCGTGGTGCTGCGCGTGATTCCCACCAAAATTCGCGCGCTGGACGAACTTTACCTGCCCAAGATCGTGGAGCAGATTTGCGACATGCCGCGCGGCCTGGTGCTGGTAACAGGCGTGACAGGGTCCGGTAAATCCACCACTCTGGCGGCCATGGTGGACCGCATCAATTCCACCCGCGCCGAACACATCATCACCATCGAAGACCCAATCGAATTCCTGCACCGCGACAAGATGGGATTCGTGAACCAGCGCGAAGTTGACGTGGATACGCCCTCGTTCGCCTCCGCCCTGCGCGCTTCGCTGCGCCAGGACCCGGACGTGATCCTGGTAGGCGAAATGCGCGACCTGGAAACTATTGCCACGGCGCTGCACGCTGCCGAAACCGGCCACATGGTGTTCTCCACCTTGCACACGTTGGACGCAGTGGAAACCATCAACCGCATCATTGCCGTGTTCCCACCGCCGGAGCAGAAGCAGATCCGCACACAACTGGCGGCCACAGTGCGCGCCGTGATCAGCCAGCGCCTGGTGCGCCGCGCCGATTCCGAAGGCCGCGTGCCCGCGGTGGAGGTCATGATTGCCACCGCTTATGTGCGTGAGTGCATTCTCTTGCCGGAAAAGACGCGCATGATCCGGGAAGCGATTGCCGCCGGCACTTCCCAGTACGGCATGCAGACCTTCGACCAGTCCCTGTGGGATTTGTGCCAGCAGAACCTGATCACCTACGAAACCGCTTTGGAGAATGCCTCCAACGCCGACGACTTCAAGCTGCGGGCGCAGGGCATTTCCTCTACCAGCGACATTGCCCGCAACGAGATGCAGGCGGCGGGATTCTCGAAGTTTTAGCCGTTACCCCGTGCACAATGGGCGCGCCGTGAGGCACGCCCTTTTTTCCTGGGTGTAGCTCCGGGCTTCGGCCGAACTTAAGGCACCGCAATCCTAATCCACGTAGGGGTCCTTCAGGTAACCTTCGACGGCAAAGTCTTCCCCGAAGCGGTGCAGGGTGAAGGAGCGGATGTATGCAGCCTCGCTCATCCGTCGGAATCCCGGCCCGGCGGCGAAAGGCACCGAACCAGTACCGGCCAGAATTTTGGGCGCGTAGTAAAGAAAGACTTTGTCCACCACGGCGGCGGCGAGCGCCGCCCAGTTGACCATGGCGCCGCCCTCAATCAGCAGGCTAGTGGTCTCCACTTGCCCAAGGCAGCAGACAATCTCATCCATGCCAGGACGGCCATCGCCGGAGCCCAGTCCAACCTGTCTGACTCGCACGCCATGCTCCTCTAACTGGCGGCGCTTCTTCTCCTCTGCAAAGGAGCAGATGACCAGCACGTCGTCCTTCACGGTTTTGACCACGCGCGACTCCAAGGGCAACCGCAGGCGGGAATCCAAAATTACGCGCAGCAACGGACGGCGCCGGGGCAGGCCGCTGCGGTCGGTGAGCAGCGGGTCATCGGCGATGATAGTTCCCACGCCGACCAGGATGGCATCGTGCTGATGGCGCAACTGGTGAACGTGGGCGCGCGCCGCTTCGCTGGTAATCCAGCCGCCGCTTACGCCCCCAGCGCCGAGCGCCGTGGGATTTGGAGATTCGCCCGGCGGAGGCGCGATTTTGCCGTCCAGGGTCATCGCCGCTTTGAGGGTTACCAGGGGGGTTTTGTGGCGAATGTATTTGGCAAACGACTCGTTGAGCTTGCGGGCTTCTTCCGCACCCGGCCCTAGCTCCACCTCAATTCCTGCCGCTCGCAGGCGCGCGACTCCCTGGCCCGCGACCAGAGGGTTAGGGTCGGGAATGGATGCAACCACGCGGCGCACGCCGGCGGCCATCAGCGCGTCAGCGCAAGGGCCGGTGCGGCCCTTGTGGCAGCAAGGCTCGAGATTGAGATAGAGCGTGGCCCCGCGGGCGCGCTCGCCAGCCTGCTCCAGCGCAAGAATTTCGGCGTGCTTCAGGCCGTCATACGTGTGACTGGCGAAACCGACGATTTCGCCATCCCTGACCAGAACGGCGCCGACGCACGGGTTAGGAGAGGCTACGCCGATGCCCTGGCGCGCTAGTTCCAGCGCCTTCTGCATGTATCGTTCGTCAGCTTCGCTGGCCATCAACAACCCAGTTCACCACAGAGACACAGAGGCACGGAGAAAAGCAATTGTCGATTGATGATTTTCGATTGAC
>DATEGM010000056.1:0-4250 GCA_035280085.1 Terriglobales bacterium | reverse complement strand
TCTCTTCTGAATGTCCTGGCGGTGAATACGGATGGAGCCTGAGCCCAGCTCGGTGCCGTTGAGCACCACGTCGTAGGCCAACGCGCGCACCGCCGCGGGATCAGATTCCAGCTTGTCCATGTCTTTCTCGTGCGGCGAGGTAAAGGGATGGTGCGCGGCCGTCCAGCGCTTGCCTTCCTCGTCCCACTCAAACATCGGAAAATCGGTGACCCAGAGGAAGCGGAAATCGCCGAACTGAAAGGCGCCGTGGCGCTCGGCATATTTTTGTGCCAGGGCCACTCGCAGCGCGCCCGCGGCGGTGTAAACGGCGGCGTCGTGCTGCTTCACTTCCGAGCCGACGATGCTCTCCGACGGATGCTCGCCGGGATGGCCGTTGCCGGCCACCAACACCAGCAGGTCGTCCGCCTGCGTGCCGCTTTGCTCGCGAACTTTGGCCATGGCCTCGGGAAAGGACTTCTCCAGGCGCTTGGCGTCCTCGAACAGCTTGGCATTCTTGCGCTCGCCGAACAGCGGCTTGATGTCGTCGCGCTCTTTGCGCGAAAGCTCGCCGACCTTGGGGATGCGGATGGCCACCACGGGCAGTCGTAGGTCAACGTTGAGCGTTTTCAGATTGTCCGGCGCGAAGGCCTGGCGCACATCGGTCATTGCGGGCAGGCGCAAGTCGGGCTTGTCGGAGCCGTACTGGCGGATGGCCTGGTCGTAGGTCATGCGCGGAAACGGCGTCTTGATCTCTTGGCCGGCGGCGCGGAAGGCAGCGGTCAAAAATCCCTCCACCACCTCGAACACGCGGTCGGGCTGGGGGAAGGTCATCTCCAGGTCTATTTGCGTGAATTCCGGCTGGCGGTCGGCGCGCAAGTCCTCATCGCGGAAGCAGCGCACGATCTGGAAGTACTTGTCGAAACCGGAGATCATCAGAATCTGCTTGAAGAGCTGAGGCGATTGCGGCAGGGCGTAGAACGACCCGGGGTAGACGCGGCTGGGGACGAGGTAGTCGCGCGCGCCCTCGGGGGTGGAGCGGGTCATAAACGGCGTTTCAATATCGAAAAATCCCTGCTCGGCCAGGTACTGGCGAATGGCCAGGCTGACTTTGTGCCGCATCTCGATGTTGAACTGCATCTTGTCGCGGCGCAGGTCCAGGTAACGGTACTTCAGCCGCACTTCTTCGTTGGGCAGCACCGACTCGGCGGGTAGGAACGGCGGCGTTTTGGAAACATTCAGGATGCGCAGTTCTTCCGCGACCAGCTCGATTTCGCCGGTGTCGATGTTCTTGTTGACCAGGTTGGGTTCGCGTTTCTTGACCGAACCGGTCACGGCTATCACGTACTCTGAGCCCAGGTGCGAGGCCTTCTCGTGCATAGCCGGATTGAGTTCCTTGTTGAATACCACCTGGGTCACGCCGGTGCGGTCGCGCACATCCACAAAAATGAGTTGGCCGTGGTCGCGCAGACGGTTCACCCAGCCCATGAGCACTGCGCGCTGGCCGGCATTGGACAGGCGCAGCGCCCCGCCGGTATGGGTGCGTCGCAAGTCGCCTAAAAAGTCGAGCAAGAGTAGTTTGCCTTATGTTGGGAATGCCCGCGTGAGCGGAAGGATGATTATAAATGGCGCCGACTGCGGGCACTGTGATGTGCGGCCGAAAGTTTCCATGTTTCGCAGGTTTCAAGGTTTCGAAGCTCCACGGCTTTTTGAGGGCGTCATGCTGAGGGGCTTCAGACCCGAAGCATCTCGCGTGCATCACCACGATTCGTTGTGCTGCACGCGAGATCCCTCACGGCTGAAGCCGCTCGGGATGACTCCTGCGAAGTGAGTGGCTTCGCCAGAAACCTTGAAACCTGAGAAACCTTGAAACCTGCTCTATTGCGCTGCCGTGGCCTGCTGAAACTTCAGCAGCCACTTGCCGCCCTGGTTCACCCACACCGAACTGACGTGCTGGTAGCGCGGCGCATGTTCGTCGCCAACGCTCATCTGCACGATGGCATCGTAGGTTACCACCGCGGCGTTCTCGTTCAGGGGGATCACCTTGGCGTCGTAGATGGAGTAGTTCTGCAGGTCAACCACGTTCAGCGCCTCCAGCAGTTCGTCCCTGGTGTACACCTTGGCGTCGGCTGCGACTTCCAGGAAGTCGTCGGTGGTGATGTTCTTGAAGAAATTCACGTCCTTGCGCTTCTGTGCCTCGGGTAAGGATTTCTCTTGAGCCAACAGCAGGTCGGTCAAAGAGGCACTGGCACTCGCTGGGCTTACCGACCTCGCTGCTGCGTTCGAGTGCGTCTTGGCAGCGGGCTTAGTGTCGTCGCTTGCGGCCACAGTCGCGACTGCCAGAACCAATAAGAAGACGCAAAGGAAGGGCTTGATCACGGCAACCTCCTGCCAGCCCGGTGCGGGACCGGCTTACTTCTGCTCGCCTGATTTTATCCTGCCCGCCAGTTCAGCACGAGGCACAGAGTGCTGCTGCCCGCTGCTCAGGTGCTTGAGCGCGAAGACGCCGCTGTGCACTTCGTTCTCGCCCACGATGAGGGCAAAGCGCGCGCCCAGCTTACTCGCGGTTTCCAGCGATTTCTTCAGGCGAAACGACTCATCGCCCAAATCCACCACAATGCCGGCCTGGCGCAGTTCGTGAGCCAGGCGCGCCGCCTCGCGGTTGGTGCCGGCGCCCATCGGCGCAATGTAAACGTCGGCAGGCCTGGCCATCGAACCGGCTACTTCCTGCAGCGCCAGCACTACCCGATCCTCGCCGATAGCGAAACCGATGCCCGGCGCCTGGGGACCGCCCAGCGCTTCGGAGAGCCCATCGTAGCGGCCACCGCCCAGTATGGCGTTCTGCGCCCCCAGCGCGCCATGCGTGAACTCGAAGGCGGTGCGCGTGTAGTAGTCCAGGCCCCGCACCAGGCGGTCATTGAGCACAAAGGGCACGCCCACCGACTTTAAAATTTCCTGCACCGCGGCGAAGTGCTCGCGGCAGGGTTCGTCGAGGTACTGGCTGATGCGCGGCAGCTTTTCGATAATGGGCTGGTCGTCGGGCACCTTGCAGTCGAAGACGCGCAGCGGGTTGGTGACGGCGCGGCGCTGGCAGTCGGCGCACATGCGCGCCTTCACCGGTTCCAGGGCCTTGCGCAGGGCTTCATCGTAAATCCTGCGATCGCTGGCGCAGCCCACCGAGTTCAGTTCCAGAGTCCAGTTCCGGATTCCCAGGCGGTCGAGCAGCGTGGCCAGCATCTCCAGCAGTTCGGCATCGCGCAGCGGCGATTCGCTGCCCGCGCTGGGCGGGCCAATGATCTCGGCGCCAATCTGGTAGAACTGGCGGTAGCGGCCCTTCTGCGGGCGCTCCCGGCGGAACTGAGGCCCGATGTAGTAGAGCTTCTGCACTCCCGGGCGCTCCCACAGCTTGTGCTCGATGTAGGCGCGCACCGTGCCGGCGGTGTTTTCGGGGCGCAGCGTAAGCGACTGGCCTTTTTCACTGGCCGCGCGTCCGCGGTCTTCCCAGGTGAACATTTCTTTGGAGACAATGTCCGTCTCCTCACCCACGGAGCGGGCAAACAGCTGGGTTTCTTCGAAAATCGGCGTGCGAATTTCCTGAAAGTTGTAAACGCGGAACACGTCGCGTGCCGTGTTTTCGACAAAGTTCCACAGCGCCGTATCCGGCGGCAGCAGGTCGCGAGTTCCACGGACGGCTTTAATCATAAGAAGCTAACTAGCTGACTGGCTTAAGCAATTAGGATTTAGCAATTAGCGTTTAGCCGTCATGTCTGTTGCACAAGGTCAAAGGGCTAAATGCCAAGTGCTAATTGCTAATTGCGCTTTTCCTTCAAATACTCCTCTTTGTAACCCAAATAATTCCGCCCGTAGCGCAGGATCAACTCCTGGCTGTCTTTGTCATCAATTTTCTTGCGAAACTTGCCGGGCGAGCCCATCCAAATGGAGTAGGGCTCTACCACGGTGCGCTCAGGAATCAGCGTTCCCGCGGCAATGATAGAGCCAGTACCTATGCGCGCGCCGTTCAGGATTATGCAGCCCATGCCGATCAGGCAGCGGTCCTCGATGACGCAGCCGTGCAGCGTGACCGAGTGGCCCACGGTGACCCAATCGCCGAGGATGACCGGATACTCCCCCAGCATACCGTGCAACACGCTGCAGTCCTGGATGTTGGAGTTGGCGCCTACACGGATGGTGTGCACGTCGCCCCGCAACACCGCGTTCATCCACACGCTGGCATGCTCGCCCAGCACCACATCACCGATAAGCTGCGCCGACTC
>DATEGM010000055.1:0-11609 GCA_035280085.1 Terriglobales bacterium | reverse complement strand
GATGCCCAGGAGAAAGAGCAGCCCTCCCCACCAGATGCTGGCGTGCAGGTTGTAAAGAACAACCCGATACTGCGGCGGATGCGCCAGTTCGTAACATCCGGCACCCAGGATCAGCCCGCCGGTCACCAGCAGGCAAATGCCTATAAAGAACCAGATCGAGATGGAGCGTCCGGAAATCATCGCATCTACCAAACCATAATGTTAAAAGCCACAAACACCAGTCCCACCGCCATCGCCAGGAAAGCTGGCCGTCTGTAGAACGCCACCTGCGCCTCCGCTGGCAGAGGAGTTACGCCATACACCAGCCCGGTGAGTTCCGCGGGCGACCGCGGCTTGGTCATATAACTCACGATTACCGTCACCGCCACGCACACCACCCAGGACCACAGGGCGCGGTACATGTCTTCCGCCATGAAGCGGGCGTGGGGTGAAAGGGCGACGTAGCGCAACGCGTTGGGATCCATTTTCACCCACGCCCACATGCCCATTGAAGACAAGGTCCCAATCAGGAGCCCCCAGAATCCCCCTTCGGAAGTTGTCCGCTTCCACAGCATGCCCAGAAGGACCGTTCCAAAAAGAGGAGCGATGAAAGTGGCGAACAGGGCCTGCACGTAGTCCATGATGCTGGCAAACTGCATCACCAGGTATGCGGTTCCCACGCTGATCAGCACCCCCAGCACCGTGGTCCAGCGACCCATGTTCACGTAGTGGCGATCGCTGGCGTTCTTGTGAATCAGCGCCCGGTAGATGTCGTAGGTCCAGACGGTGGTGAAAGCGCTGACGTTGCCGGCCATGCCCGACATGAAGCCGGCAATCAGGGCGGTGATTCCCAACCCCAGCAGGCCGGGCCCGCAATAACGTGCCAGCATCAGGGGCAATACTTCATTGTAGCTGTGTCCGCCGTGGGCGATCGCGGCGGTTTCGCCGGTCAGTTTTATCGGCAGGACGGCCAGCGCCAGCAGACCCGGAAGGATGACGATGAAGGGCACCATCATCTTGAAAGCGGCGCCAATGATGGGAGCCATCTTGGCGGCCCGCAGGTCCTTGGCGGCCAGTACCCGCTGCACTACCAGAAAGTCAGTGGTCCAGTAGCCAAAGGAAATCACCCAGCCCAGCCCGAAGACAATGCCCGTCCAGTGAATTCCCATGGGGTTCTTGCTGAAGGAGCCGAGCGCAGACCAAAGGTGTGTGTATTCGGCGGAGGCGTTGTGAGCGATTCGCACCTGCAGTGCGGTCCAGCCACCCGCGTCAATCAGCCCCAGGATAGGAATGAGCAGGGAGCCCGCCCATATCAGCACGAACTGCAGTACCTCATTGAAGATGGCGGAACGCAAGCCGCCGAGGGCCACGTAGATGGCGACTGTCAGTGATGAGACCCAGATGCTGAAGTTGATGTTCCAGCCCAGCACCACCTTCATCACCAGCGCCATGGAGTACATGTTGATGCCGCTCATCAGCACGGTCATGAAGGCGAAACAAATCGCCGCCAGCGCCCGGCTCGATTCCCCATAGCGCAGCTTGAGGTACCCAGGCACCGAATGGGTCTTGGAGATGTAATAGAACGGCATCATGACCAGGCCGAGGAAGAGCATTGCCGGGATGGCGCCGATCCAATACCAATGGGTGGCTAGAATGCCGTACTGGTAGGCGGCCGCGGCCCAACCCATCAGTTCCAGCGAGCCCAGATTGGCAGATAGAAAGCTGAGGCCGGCGATCCAGGCGGTCATCTCGCGGCCGGCCATGAAGAAGTCCTCGCCTGTCTGTGAGCGGCCTTTCAGGTAGAGCCCGATGGCCAGCACCAGGACGAAATAAAAAACAATGATGACCAGGTCCACCGGCGAGAGGTGTACCAGAGTGCTGGCGGCGTACAGGGGCATGATGGGCATCAGGCGGCCTTCCCAGGCTGTAGATAGTAGCCTGAGCCGACGACGAGGGATTTTCTCACGACGCTTCGGTGGCGGAAAGACGCAGCTTCAGTTGCACCAGAGCGCACCGTTTAACCCTTGAATCGAACCCTCCTCAAGGGAGAATTCACGGCTGCAGGCCGGCCGCGCCTTCTGCAATCTTCCCGCGGTAAGCACGGTCTGAAAAATGGGTGGAGAACTTCTCTGCCGTGGCGAACTGGACGCACAACGCCACGCCCTCCGCCGCTTGTGCCACTTCCGGCAAGTCGGGAAACGTGGGCGCGATGCGAATAGTCCGGTCCTCGGGATCATTTCCGTGGGGATGAGTAGCGCCGGCGGGAGTCAGTTCGATACCGGCATCTTTGGCCAGCGCGACCACGCGGCGGGCGCAACCCTGGGGAACATCAAGGCTGATGAAGTACCCGCCTTTAGGCCGGGTCCAGGACACGTTAGGCAAGTGGGAGAGTTCCCGGCGGAACACATCAAGCACGGCCTGGAATTTGGGCGCCAGCAGTGCCCGGTGCCGGTCCATGAGCTGCATAATTCCGGCATCGTCTTTCAGAAAAAGAACGTGGCGCAGCTGGTTCAATTTGTCCGGGCCGATCGTGCGCGGCGTGAACCGTGCCAGCAGCCACTTCACGTTCTGCGGGGAGGCGGCGAAAAGTGCCAAGCCGGCTCCAGCCAGGGTGATTTTCGAGGTCGAGGCAAAGACCAGAGCCCGGTTGCCATGTCCGTGGCGCGCGCACAGCTCAAGAATGTTGGCGATCTCAATGCGCTCGGGCGTGAGATGGTGCACCGCGTAGGCGTTGTCCCAGAAGAGCCGGAAATCGGGCGCTGCCTTCATCGCGGCCAAGCGCTCGATAACCGCGCTTGAATAAACCGTGCCTGTGGGATTGCTGTACTTGGGGACGCACCACATGCCCTTGATGGCCGGGTCCTGTGCCACGAGTCGCTCGACTTCATCCATGTCCGGACCGTCTTCCCGGAGCGCAACCGGAATCATGCGGATCCCGTACTCGGCGCAGATTCGGAAGTGCCGATCATAGCCAGTAATGGGACAGAGAAAAGAAATCTCGCCCTGCCGTGACCAGGGAAGAGGGCTGTCGCAGGTGCCTTTGAGCAGCGAGTACACCACCACATCGTGCATAAGAGCGAGGCTGGAGTTGTTGGCCACTACCACCTGCTCCGGCGGCGCGTCCAGCATTCCGGAAAATAATCGCCGGGCTTCGGCCAGCCCCTGCAGCCCACCATAATTGCGGCAGTCAGTGGAGTCTTCGCCGAGCCAAGTCCCTGGTCCCGGCAGCGACAGCAGTTCTTCGCTCAACTCCAGTTGGGCGGGCGAGGGCTTGCCCCGGGTCAGGTTGAGGCTGAGGCCCTTGGCCTGGAACGCGTGATATGCCCCCTGCAGTACTCGGATGTCCCTCGAGGCAGTCGGAACCGCTTGTTTCACTTGGATTTTCCTTGGCTGTGAGATTTGGCCGTTGAGCGGAGGCTGCACTGATGATGCCTGAGCCGAGTTGGTTTCGCAAGCCGTTCTTACGCCGAGTTCAGACAGCATTGGCATGGCCTTGATGGCGCTTTCTCAGGGGCGCCCGTCTGGACATGTCGTGGAACGATAGAAAACCGGGGCGGGGCTTGCAAACAGCCGGTCTGTATGTGGTATAGATAATAAATAAATTCTCTCCTGCTGAGGCGGAACGCGGGTCCATCATGGCCCGCCTGATAATCCCGCCTTCAGCCTTTGTGGGACGCTATGTTGGAAGTGGAACACCTGACCCGCCGCTACGGGCCGATCACGGCCGTGGATGACATCAGCTTTCAAACCCGGTCTGGGGAGATTCTGGGCTTCCTCGGCCCCAATGGCGCCGGCAAGACCACCACTATGCGCATGATCACGGGTTATCTCCCGCCGACGGCGGGAGAAGTGCGCATAGAGGGGATGGGCTTGCGGCGCGATCCCTTGGCCGCTAAACGCAAAATCGGCTACCTTCCGGAGTTGCCGCCCCTTTATCCGGAACTGACGGTGCGTGACTACCTGCGTTTTGTCGCTCGGCTGCGCCAGGTGCCGCCGCGGGAACGCAACAACGCGGTGGAGCGCGCCATGGGACGCTGTGCGCTCAGCGACGTAACCGGGCGCGTCATCGGGCGCCTCTCCAAAGGCTATCGCCAGCGCGTCGGGATTGCGCAAGCCATCCTGCACAACCCGCGCCTGCTGATCTTCGACGAGCCCACCGCCGGGCTGGACCCGCGCCAGATTCTGGAAACGCGGGAGCTTATCCGCAGCCTGGCCGGCGACCACACGGTAATCCTGAGCACGCACATTCTTTCCGAGGCGGCCAATACCTGCCAGCGCGTCATCATCATCAATCGCGGCAAGCTGGTGGCGGTTGACTCACCCGAGAACCTGACCCGCCGGGTCAAGCAGACCGACACCCTGCTGATTGAACTGCGCGGCGCGGGCACAGCTGCTCAGGCCCTCATCGCACACTTATCTGGCGTCAGCAAGGCCGAATTGATTGGCGAACAGGAAGGCATCGCCAAATTGCGCGTGGAGAGCAAAGACCTGGCTACCCGCGAGGCCATTTCGCGCGTCCTGGTCCAAGGCGGTTATGGCTTGCTCGAACTGAAGGAAGTGGAACTTACTCTGGAAGAAATTTTCCTGTCGCTGACCGGCAGCTCATTGCCCGCAGCCGCCAGCGCGTGAGGCTTGTATGACTGGAATGTGGGCCATTATCCGCAAGGAATGGAAGTCGTACTTTGTGACCCCGGCGGCTTACGTGGTGCTGGCGTTGTTTGCCGTTATCGCCGGCTTTTTCTTCTACAGCATGCTGGCCATGTTCGTCATGCAGAGCCTGGGCGGCGGAGGCATGTTCGGGCGCGGCGGCGTGGACGCTCAAACCATGCTGTTGCAGCCCTTCTTCTTTGACGTTGCCATTCTGCTGCTGTTCCTGCTGCCCATGGTCACCATGCGCTCCTACGCGGAAGAGGCGCGTAACGGTACCCTGGAGCTGCTAAAAACCGTGCCGGTGCGGCGGTTGGAAGTGGTGCTGGGAAAATTCCTGGCCGCCTTTGGATTGCTGATTCTGCTGCTCGTCATCGCCGGGCTCTACGTCGCCCTGGTAGCACATTACGGCAAGCTGGGTTTCAAACCAGTAAGTGCCGGTTTCCTGGGTCTGGCCTTGCTGGGTGCGGCTTTTCTTGCGCTCGGCCTGTTCATTTCCAGCCTCACGCGCAGCCAGATTGTGGCCGCCGTGGGCACTTTCAGTCTTTTCCTGTTGCTGTGGGTAGCGGACTGGGTCACTTCCTACGGCAGCGGCCACGTGGCCCAGCTGTTTTCCTATCTTTCCATCACCTCGCATTTCCGCAACTTCGCCCAGGGCGTGCTGGACACGAAAGACCTTGTTTACTACCTGAGCCTGATCGTCGGCGGGCTGTTTTTGACGGCTCGCCGTATGGAACTGGCGGAGTAGGGATGACGACGGAGAAGTTTCATGGCTGACGAAAAACTAAATCCCGCGGCAGAACGCAATCCTGCCGCCCACTCCGGCCCGCGGCGCTGGGCCGACCGCGGTCCGCTCCTGCTCTACTCGCTGGTCGTCATCGCCATCCTGGTGGCGGTGAACTACATAGCGCGGGACCACAGTCACAGCTGGGACCTGACTCTTAACCAGATTCACAGTCTCAGTCCGGAGTCGGTGAAGGTGGTGCGCGGGTTGAAAACTCCGCTCCACCTCATCTATTTCGACCGCTTGGAGGAGTTCGGCCGGGCCCGTGAATTCCTCAGCAAGTATCAGCGGCAATCGAATGAAGTAGAGGTGCAGTACATCGAGCCCGACCGTCATCCCGACCAGGCGCGTCAGTACGGCATTCAGAGTTACGGCACGCTGGTGGTGCAGGCGGAGGGGCGCAAGCAGTTGGTCAACGGGCTGCAAGAGGAGGACGTAACCAACGCCCTGGTGCGAGTACTGAAGGGCGGGCGCAAAGTGGTCTACTTCGCCCAGGGCGAGGGTGAGTACGATCCCGAGGATTCTGGGCGCCACGGCCTTAGCCAAATCAAGAAGGCGCTGGAGGACGACAACTTCACGGTGAAGACTCTCGTCCTGGCGCAATCGCCGCAGGTGCCGGCCGATGCCTCCGTGCTGGTGGTGGGCGGGCCCACGCACCCGTTGGTGGAGCCAGAAGTGACCGCCATTTCCGATTACTTGTCCAAAGGCGGACGGGTGCTCTTTCTGGTGGGCCCGGAGAGCAAAGGGCCGCTGGTGGACTACCTCGAGTCCAAGCTGGATGTGAAACTCACGCCCGATATCGTAGTGGATACCAGCGGCGTGGGCCGTCTGTTCGGCGCCAGCCAGCTTATGCCCATCGTGGCCCATTACGATGACCATCCCATCACCAAGGAAATGACCCACCTGGCCACCCTGTTCCCCTACGCGCGCACGGTGGAACCGGGTGACGCAAAGGATGCGAAAGCCAGCGTCAGCCCGCTCCTGGAGACTTCTTCGGCCAGTTTTGCGGCTACCAATTTCAGCCTGCGCGAAGTGAGTCTCGATCCGCGCACCGCGCGCAAGGGGCCGCTCACGCTGGCGGTGGCGGGCACGCTGCCCGGAAGCAAGGCCGGGGATGACGGGCGCTTTGCGGTGGTTGGAAGCGCCGACTTCATCCTGAACCCGATTGTTGGCTTCAATGGCAACCAGGATTTATTTCTGAACAGCATCAACTGGCTGGCTTCGCAGGAAGCCTTCATCAGCATCCGGCCGAAGCCGCCCAACAACACGCCCATCAATCTTTCGCAGACGCAGATGCGTGCGGTGTTCTGGTCGTCGCTGGTGGGACTGCCGTTGATTGTGGTGCTGGGCGGTGTGGGCGTGTGGTGGCGCCGCCGCCGCGCATAACTGCGCCGAGGAAGGTTGCCCTTCCGATTCGCGACCGGCTCCATGTGCCGGGGCGGCATGCCCTTCTGATCTGCAGCCCGAAGGGCGATAAAGTTCTTAACCCAGGGCGTGAGCCCTGGGAATATGTCCGGCAGAGAACCGGAGCCCCTTTAAAGGGGCGACACAAAAATTTTCGTGAGTGAGGCGTATGAAGGGCTTAGTCCGTCTGGCAATTGCGGTGGTCATCTTGGCGGGCCTGGCCGGCCTCTATCTCTGGCTGGGCAGGCAGAACAAGCCGGCCGAGGCGGCTACCCCGGCGGTGGCGACCTTCGACTCCGGCTCGGTGCAGCAAATCTCCATCCAGGACGGTTCCAACCCACCGGTCGCATTGGCCAAGCAGGGCGGCAATTGGCGGCTGCTCCAGCCCTACTCTTACGCGGCCGACAATGGCGAAGTCAGCACCGTGCTGAGCACACTTTCCGGCGTTCATCCTTCGGAACAGCTCGGGCCGCAAAGGGATCTGAGCATCTTTGGGCTGGACAAACCCAGCACTGTGCAGTTGGTGCTCGCGCAAGGCAAAAAGTTGCAGTTTGATTTCGGCTCCGACGTGCCTGCTGGGGGCGGAGTCTACCTCCGCACAGCCGCTTCTCACGGCGTTGTGACCGTGCCCGCCTACATTAAAACCGATGCGGTGAAGTCCGCCTTCGACCTGCAGGACCGCACCGTGCTGCACTTTTCTTCCGACAGTCTGACTGGGCTCTCCTTCCAGCAAAAAGGCAAGAAGGCCAGCTTCGAACGCAAGGACAACAAGTGGCCGGGAGCGAAACAGAGCGACCTCCAAACCCTGGTAGATACTCTGCACGAGGCGCGCATGGACGCGCTTACCGATGTTGAGGGCAAGGATGCCGCCAAGTACGGCTTGGCCACGCCCGACGGAGTGCTGACTCTGACATGGAAGGGGGGCCAGGGGCGGGTCGAGGTTGGTACCAAAAAAGGAACGGACTACTACGCGCGCTCTTCCGACAGTCCCGCCATTTTCACGTTGGCGGGATACATTGTCACCGACATGCAGGCACTGTTGAAGCCACCGGCCAAGAGCGCGGCTAAGAACCCAGCTACCAAAAAGCATCCCCGGGAATCTTAGGGCTGCCAACCTATAAATCTCAGCATTTGCGAAGCCTACTTGCCCGCCATTTTTCTTGTCTGCGGGAAGGTCTTCCCCCCGGGTATATACTGGCGCGCCTAAACGCATGCCCCCCTGCGTAACCCCAGGAGAAAAGATGCGCCTCATCGTTCTGCTTTGTGTGTTTTCATCTGTCGGCATTGCGCAAAACGTGCCCACTGGCACCCAGGCCGCTGTTCCACATGAATACCTTCTAAGAGCAACACCGAGGACTGTGGCCTGGGGCTACTACGACGCTGCTGCGCCTCCCGTCCTGCGCATTCGTTCCGGCGACACCGTGAAGTTCGAGACGCTGATCACCAACAGCCCCACTGGACTGGAGAAAGCGGGCCTGCCGCCTGACCAAGTGCAGCAGAGCCTGCGCGACATTTACAAGGAGGTCACGAACAAAGGGCCGGGCGGGCACATCCTGAACGGCCCGGTATACGTGGAAGGAGCCGAGCCGGGCGACACGCTGGAAGTGCGCATCCGGAAAATCGAACTAGCCATTCCCTATGCTTACAACGCCTTTGGCCCTACTCGCGGATTCCTGCCCGAAGACTTCCCCTACCGCCGGATGAAGATTATCCCTCTCGATCGTGAACGCATGGTGGCCCACTTCGCGCCCGGCATCGAAATTCCGCTGCACCCATTTTTCGGCAGCATGGGCGTGGCGCCTCCGTCCGACTATGGCCGCATTGACAGCGCCCCCCCGGGCATTCACGCCGGCAATATGGACAACAAGGAACTCGTGGCGGGCAGCAGCTTGTACCTGCCGGTGTGGGCGCCGGGCGCGCTCTTCGAGATTGGCGATGGCCACGTCGGCCAGGGCAATGGCGAGGTGGACATTACGGCCCTGGAAACTTCGCTCGTAGGCACGCTGCAATTCGTCGTTCACAAGGGCACGAACCAGAAGTATCCCCGTGCGGAAACGCCTACCCACTACATCAGCATGGGCTTCCACCCTGAACTCTACGAGGCCACGCGCATCGCGGTCCGGCAGATGGTTGAGTTCCTGGTCAATGAAAAGCACCTGAGCCGCGACGATGCTTACATGCTGACCAGCGTGGCCGGCGACGTGGACATCACCGAACTTGTGGACGGCAGCGTGGGCGTGCACGTCATGCTGCCCAAGTCCATCTTCACAAAGTAAAGTTTCATTCGGCGACTGCGACAACAGTGCTCCACGAATACGATTCGAGTATTGTTGCACTCAGCCGATTTTGTAAGGGATGTTGAAAGCGCTGCCTCGCGTTTAGCGCCGGAGGCGCGATATAAGAAAGCCCAGGCCGGAAGTCCTGGGTGAAGAGGAGAACAGAAACTATGAGCCCCGTCGGGGCGGCACCGCCTCTACCACAACTGGCGCTCTGGCACTACAATCCAGACAGAGAATCCAGAATTGCGATAGCACGGCTGCCATGAACTTGGACGCTCTTACCTCTCCAACTCAGTTCTTGCAGGAGATGATCGGCAACACTCCCTATGATGCGGTGCTGCGCGATTACGAGCAATGGTGGGAGCGGGAGGGCCGCGCCATCTCCGACAGCGTTGACCGCGCGGGCACGCCCTGGGTGCGCATGTTCGATGCCGCCGGCAAAAGGGTGGATGAAATCCTCTACCCACCCGACTACTGGCGCATGCTTAAGCATGGCTACAAGGCGGGAGTGCTGTGGCGCGCCTTCGACCAGCAATCGCTGCTGCCCGCCTTCCTGCTCATTTATTTGACCTCGTTTTACGACAGCGGCCTCTCTTGCCCCTACACCGTCTCGCTCTCCACCGCCATGCCGCTCAGCAAGTACGGCGACGCGGCGGTGAAGGAACGCTTTCTTCCCAAACTTCTGTGCCGCGACGATGACGTCTGGCAGGGCGCCACCTGGATGACGGAAATCAAGGGCGGCTCCGACCTGGGGGCCAGCATAGAAACCGTGGCCGTGCTCGAGGGTGCCTGCTGGTGGCTGACCGGCGACAAATATTTTGCCAGCAACGCCGGCGCCGAACTGGCCGTGGTGGCGGCCCGGCCGCGGCGCGCGCCCGCGGGCGTGCGCGGCCTGGCGCTGTTTCTGTTGCCCCGGCTGCGGGCCAACGGCCAGCTCAACTACACGCTTCGCCGCCTGAAGAATAAAGTTGCCACCCGCTCCGTTCCCACTGGCGAAGTCGAGTTGCGCAACAGCGAGGCCTATCTGCTGGGCAGCGCCGATGAGGGCATCTATCTCATCCTGGAAGTGCTGAACGTTTCGCGCGTCGCCAACAGCGTGGGCAGCGTAGCGCTGGCCCAGCGTGCTATGGCCGACACCCTGGGTTTCGCTCAGACGCGCGTGGCGTTCGGCAAGCCCATTCTCGAACATCCCATGTTGCGTCGCCAGTTCGAACAGCGCCTTCGGCAGCTGCGCGAGTGCTTTGCTCTTGCCTGGGAAGCGGTCCAGCTTCTCAATGAAGTCTGGAAGGAGCGCCGTCCTTATTCCGAGCGCTATCACCTGTTTCGTCTGGTAGCTCATCTCGCCAAATATTGGACCGCCGAATTTGCGGCTCAAACCGCCAAGTGGTGCATGGAGGTGCATGGCGGACTGGGTGTGCTGGAGGAATTCCGCGTGGAACGCTGGCTGCGTGAAGCCATGATTCTGGCCATCTGGGAGGGCACGGCTCATCGCCAGTTGCTGGACGCGCTGGAGGTAATCGAACGCAGGCGAGCCCATCATGCTCTTGCTGCACAGTTGGAACGGACTACGCCGATGCCTGAATTGCGCGAATTGATACGGCAGATTGACGCCCACTTGCAGCTTGCTGCCGAAAAACGTGAAGCTGGGTGGGAGCCGCTCGGCATCAGGCTCGCCCAAGCGGCGGCCAAAACATTGTTAGCCACTAGGACCGAGCAGAGCGCCGCTGCCCATCGCTGAGCCGCGGCCCAGGATTCCCAATAGCGTTAATCTTCGATGGCGAGAAAGTACCGGCGGATCATGTCAATCATCAGGACTCGCGCCGGTTTGCTGCACATTTCACAATAGCGGGCAATCACCTTTCTCTGCTCATCCCCCAGCGCGCAGAACTCCATGCCGTAATTCGGGTACTGGCTATGTCGGATAGTGGCGCGCACTCGAACCGTGTCGGCGGAATTAGGGAAGTGCAGTTCCAGGGCCACAACATCGCCCAGGGGAATGCGTCCGGGCAGCACCGCGCCCAGGCCGCCTTCAGAAACCACGGTGCAGCGGCCGGAGAGGGCGGAAACGTCGCGGTCGCCAATCACTGTGGCCACCATGGGCATGTCTGCAGGAAACCTTGGAAAATGTCTTCTCATCGCCGTTCCGAACTCGCAATACCCTCCACAATTATCGCTGTCTGGGACGGCGCTGAAACTGTACGAAAGGCTCCCCGTCTGCCACGAAGTAGTACACGTGGACCAGGGGCCATGCGCGGAGGTAATCAGCCAATATAAGCGCAACTTTTTCAGCAACTTGGGTTTGTAATGGGGAGCTCTATGCGCCGCTCTTCGGCTGCCATTGCGCTTCTTGTAGCCCTACTCGCCCCGCTTCTGCTTCAGGGAAAGAAGCAGAAGCTCGCCCAAGTGGACGAGCATAAGCGCGCCTTGCACGCGCTCAATCGTCTGACATTCGGCCCGCGCCCGGGAGATCTGCAGCGGGTCGAAGCCATGGGCGTGGACAAGTGGATCGAACTGCA
>DATEGM010000054.1:0-12085 GCA_035280085.1 Terriglobales bacterium | reverse complement strand
CAAGGAAAATAAGAGCGGGTGCCCCACATTTGCCCGCACCCGCGAAGGCCGGAGCCCTCTCGAGTAAAGCGCGGGCAAATGTGGGATTAGCGGGTGCCCCACTCAAGCCCGCTCTTGGCTTGAGTGGGATCATGCAACTGCACTTTTGAGCGAAAAACTGTCCCCCAGACGGACGAGAGCCGAGAAGAACCGCTGCTTCCCTCTTCAGTGCTCCACTTCAAAGTAGATCCTGGCGGTGGCGCGGTATTGCGCAATCTTCTTCCCGTCGAGCTCCACCTCAAACTCGCTTATCCTCGCCCATTTCATCCCGCGCACGGTCTTGGCGGCTTCTTCCACCGCGTTGGCCGCCGCCTTGGCAAAGCTCTCTTTGGAAACGCCCACAATGTCAATCACTTTTTGCGCCATCTTATCCTCCTCCTTTTCCCGAGTCGTTAATTCTCTCACAGGCAGGAGAGCGACCGGCCACTCCACGCTCGCTCCCCGGCTGAGAGACTCGTAAGCAGGCCGCTGCCGTGGTGCGCAAACAAGTGCACATCGCGTTCCAATTATGTGAATGTCACAAAATTCAGTAGACACCCAGCTAACGTAGCGGTAAGGTATGCCTTCTTCCGATTGTGTCCCCTTATCGGAAATAGGTCTTAAGCACCTGGTTCAGACATTGCCACGCGTATTTTTGGAATTCGTTATCGCGAAGTACTGAAATGATTTCTGCAAAAGCTCTCTCCCGGCTCTTGCTCACGCTCTACAGCGCGCCTTCGTCGCCGCAACTCTGGCCGACGTTTCTGGAACAGTTTGTGGAGGTCCTTGGAATTTCTGGCGCAGGAATCGTCTGTCAGGATGCCAAGCGGATTAACTACGGTTATAGCGTAAGCGCAGGCCTCGACCCGGATGCCTTGCGTGTGTATCACAGCTACTACGGCAAACTCGATCCCCAAATCCCTCCCATTGCTCAAATAGTTACGGGCAGAATCCACATGGGACATGAATTATGCGATCCCGGGCGATTCCGCTGCACCGAATACTTCAACGACTTTGCTGGCAGGTACGACATTAGCCTCTATTGCGCTGTTCCCACGAGCAAGACAGCCGATAGCGTGGAGGCGGTCACTTTCTACACGGGCTTCCACGATGAAAAACCCGGCATAGGCTCGCTTGAATTAATTAGATTGACGATTCCTCATCTGCAGACTGCGCTTTATCTGCGCCGTAGGATGATAGACCTGCAGGTTCATAACTCATCGTTAGAGTCCGCTATGGATCTGATGGAGTATGGAATAATTCTTGTGAACTCGGGACGCTATGTGCTCTGGATGAACCGCAGCGCCGAAAATCTCCTGCGGCGAGCCGATGGATTGTCTTGGCGAGGCGGATTTCTTCATGCCTCATCTAGAATTGAATTAGAACGATTGCGGTCGCTGCTCGAGTCCACTGCAGGGATAGCGAACGGAAAAGGCGAGGGTTCTGGCGGGTCCATCCTGGTTTCGCGAAAAAGCGCTCGGCCTCTCAGCGTGACCGTCGCCCCTTTAAGCATGGCTGAAAGCAGTCGAACTGGCGCCACTGCGGTGATTTTCGTTTACGACCCGGAACTGCAGGTGAAGCCGCCGCTGGATCTCTTGCAGCAGGGATATGGGTTGACAAAGGCCGAGGCCCGCTTGGCTCTGGTCCTGGTGGAGGGCCATTCCCTCAAGGATGCGGCCGAAAAGTGCGGTGTCACCCACAATACCGTGAGGTCGCAGCTGAAAAGCATCTTTTTGAAAACCGGAGTGCGGCACCAAGGCGAACTGATCCGATTGCTGCTTCGCAGCCACCTTTCCGGTTTCGCTTCCTGAAGCTCCCTGTACTTCTTTCGTAACAACCACTTAACAACTCGCTTGCGAGTCCTGCTGGCTAAATCCGCGCCTTCATCCATTTGGGTGATGACAATGCGCGATCTACTTGCCAAACTCTCCGGCGCACAAAGAGGTGCTCCATGAATAGAACAGTCGTTACCTGCAAGATGACGGTCAACAATTCTCACGTCCAAGTGATACGAAACATTGCTCTGCCCCTTTGTCTGGCGCTGTGCCTGATGGGGTTGCTTCCTGCAGCAAGCGCTCAGCAAGCCCGCATTATCACCTTCGACGCTCCGGGCGCGGACACCAAGCCGGGAGACTTTAACGGAACATACGCCATGAGCGTCAACTTATGGGGCGCCGTCACAGGGGCCTACCAGGATTCAAACAATACGTTCCATGGCTTCCTGCGCAGTCCCAGAGGAGCCTTTACTACTTTTCAGGCCCCCGGCGCAGACACTTCCCCCTTCAACGGGACCAGTCCCAGCGCCCTTAATGACCTGGGGGTGATCGCGGGAAGCTACTCCGATGCTAACGGCTTCAGCCACGGGTTCCTGCGTAGCCCGGACGGGACATTTACCAGCTTCGATGTTCCAGGCGTTGGCGGATTCGGCACAACTCCCCAAGCCATTAATCTGGAGGGAGCAGTGGTAGGGTTCTACACGGACGCAAGCTTTAATTTCCACGCTTTCCTCCGCAGTCCCGACGGGACGTTTACCACCTGGGACGGTCCAGGATCTTGCCAGAACGGCCAGCCGAATGGTTGTTTCGGTTCGGGGGCGTCCAACATCAACTTTCTTGGACTAGCCTTAGGCGGCTACGAGGACAACAGCGGGAACTTTGTTCATCACGGGCTGGTGCGCAGTCCTGAGGGGAGTTTGACAACCTTCGATGTTCCCGCGGCGGGAACGGGCAGCTACCAGGGCACCGGATGTCCCGGTTGTAAAACTGGCCTCAATCAGTGGGGAACGATTGCCGGCACCTACATTGACGCCAACAGCGTGCAACACGGCTACATACGCAGCCGTAACGGCAAGTTTACAACCTTTGACGCGCCCGGGGCGGGCACTGCCGGCGGCCAAGGTACGGGCTGCCCCTCCGACTGCCCCACAAGCATCAACGACCAGGGGCAGATCACGGGTGTGTACATTGACGCGAACTTCGTCTTGCACGGTTACCTTCGTAGCCCCGCAGGCAAGATTGTGACCGTGGATCCTGCCGGCTCGGTTTTTACATGGTCTTCGGGCCTCAACGACTTCGGGGTGATTACGGGATACTACGCCGACGCCAACAACGTCTTCCACAGCTTTCTCACAATCCCACATTGATAGCGACACCCGACTCGATCGTTCCAGCGGGCCCTTATTGCCTTGGGAAGCAAGAAACGCATCCTCGAAAGGAAATTCTTTATGAAAATCAAAACTTGGCCGGTGGGCCTGCTAACCGTCGCCCTGTTAGTGGCCGGCATTGCGCTTGCCACTCCCATCGTCGGCTTGAATTTCGCCAACATTCTCGCCTCTGGGGCGATTAACTCCGAAGTATTCGCCCGAGCCAAAGTCGCCCTCCCGCCAACTTCGGGCCAGGAAGATGACGAGTGGACTGCGAAGCTGCTTACCAGCGGCCCCACGGCCTTCATCGTCCAGGATGTTTCCTACTTCCCCGGCGGTCATACGGGCTGGCACTCCCACCCAGGGATTCTGCTGGTTACGGTTACTGAAGGCTCCATTGAGTGGTACAACTCAAATTGTGAAAAGGCGGTTTACAACGTCGGCGATTCTCTCACCGAGAACACCGAAACTCACTACTTCCGCAATGTAGGATCGGTCAACGCCCGGGTAATGGTCACCTATGTGCTCGCCAAGGGGCAGCCCAGACGGATTGACCAGCCAGCCCCAGCGTGTGCTGCCAATCTCGGCCTCGATTGATCCCTACCTGGAATCCCGGCGTCCTCGCCAAAGCAAAAGCCCCTTGCTTGCGCAAGGGGCTTTTGACGAGGGGACGTGCTGGTTTAAAAACCTTATTGCTGCTGGGGTTGCTGCGGCTGCGCCGGGGTGGCAGGAGCGGTCTGCTGCTGCGTGCCGGTCACTGAGCCCAGCTGTTCCAGGTCGTTCTTCATCAGGCTGACTTCCACCCGCCCGCCGCTGATGCGCTTCGGCTTGCTGCCGTCGGCCGTGGTTGCGGCCACCGGAGCGTTGCCCATGCCCAGCAGGTAGATGCGGTACACCGGAATGTCATGGTTCAGCACCAGGTAGCGCACCACGGACTCGGCCATCTTCTGCGAGTTCTGGATGGCAGACTGGCCGCGGCCCGAGGAGAAGCCCTGCACTTCGATGATGTAGCCGCGCTGGTTGCCCAGCGGGGTGGCCATCTCATCCAGCGCTTCCTTGGCCCGCTTGCTCAGCACGCTCTGGCCGGGACGGAAACGGATCTCGGTCTGGGTGCTGGCCTTGTACTGGTCAATGTTGCTCACTACCTGCTCCACGGTGTTGATGTGGGTGGTAGCGGTGTTGGCCGTCTGCTGCGCCGCCTGCGCCCGATTGCCGGCGTCAATGGCGTGCTGGTCAGCTTCGTTGGCTTTGTTGGTGGCGAGTTGGATGCCCTGCTGCGCGCGGGAGTCAACGTCCTTGATCTCCTTGGCGTTCTGCGCCGTCAGGTCGTCGAGTTCGTTCACCCGGTCGCGGACGGGGGAAAGCTGCCGCTGCACATACTTTTTGCGGGCAAAGGGGTTCAGCTTGCCCCAGAAGCCCTGTTTCTTGTCCACCACCAGCGGCTGGTGGGCTGAGCTGCCCTGGGTCGCGCTGGGCGGGTTGGTGCCCGTCTGGGCGTTCTGATCGGATTGCATTGCCGGCTGGCTGCTCTGGCTGGCCGGCGCCTGGGTCTGGGTCGAAGACGGCTGCTGTGCGGCCGGCTGCGACTGGTCCGAAGTGGTCGAGCTTTGCTGTGCCAGAACCGGGACCGAAAGAGCCGCGGCCAGCAACAGCGCCATCCATACACGAGTCTTCATTGGAAATCCTCCGAGTTGGGGAGCTTCGGGGCTCCGCTCCTGTGCGCCTGCACTGCTTAAATTAATCCCGTCCCGAACCTGGGTTCCTTGCGAAGCGCTTTCTCGAGCGCCCCGCCAAAACCTGGGATGAAAGTCGTCCTTGCGGACGCGCTCACTGTGGTTGTAATCAACTTACGTGCCAAACTGCCCCTGGCGGCGGCACGTGTAAGTTCCTCAACTGCAATAAATTGTAGCGCATTCCGCGGGAACCCGGGCAACCCGGCAGCTCCGGGCAGAGTAATTTTGATAGACCTGGTATAAAAACTGCCGATTGCGGCTTGACCGGAAAATCAGCTTTTCACGCCGAAAGACTGGCCAGCAACCCCGTCCGAGGGGACGATTTCAGGCATTTCCGGGATAAGGGTCGAGAAATCCGGGCGTTCGTCGGGCGGGCCTAGCTGCGGCGCTCAGCCTGCCGCCGCCGGTGGGGCAGCCACAGCCGCACCACGATCGTGATCAGCAGGCACACACCCAGGCCGAAGGTCACCAAACCGCCGGTGAGATGCAGCCAGATCGAGATCAGCCAGAACACCGCCAGCATTACAACTGCTATCCAGAGTAACAATTTGGGCCCCGCAGCTGTTGGAATGTGAGTTGAGTCATGTTATCGCGCTGGCGCCGTTCCGGTAATAGCCCGGAGGTGCTACGAACCTTTGCAAGCAGCGGCCACCCTGTGCGTCTCCCCATACACAACCGGTAGAGACGTAACCTGCTACGTCTCGTCCCTCATCCCACCTTTGTGGCGCGGGCGCCCCCGCCCGCGATCCGGCATCCCCGAATGGCTTTAGCCCCGGTGCCACGGCGGCTAAAGCCGTTATCAGCTGCGTTTTGGATCGCGGGCCTGAAGGCCCGCGCTTCCACAGTGCGGCCCGAGGCGAAGGAGTGTCGCAGGGCTGAAAGCCTGCGCTGCCAAACTGGTGCGGGCCTAGAGCGAGCGCAGGAACTGCAGCAGCGCTTCCTGGTCCTTGGGCTTCAGCTTGCCGAAGCGGCGTGTGACCTCCGTGGCTTCCCCGGCGTGGCGCAGGATCGCGTCCCGCAGGGTTGTAGCTTCGCCGTCGTGCATCAGGCGGCTGCGCAGGCGCACTCCCCATAAGGGCGCGGTGCGGATCTTGAAGCGCGCGCCGTGATATTCCTCAACCGAAAAATTCCTCCATCTGGTCTGGTAGATCCTCGGCCCGTAATGTTCCTGCATGGGAACGACAATGCCATCGCCTGTTCCCACGTTATGCAGCAGGTAATCGGAGTAGGGATAGAAGGTCTTCCCGCCCAGCGCTTCAGGAACGGTGAAAGCGCCGCCGTCCACCTTGCTGCCCGCCGGCGCGGTGGTCAGCGAAGGCGCGTGGCAGGTGGCACAGCCAATTTTGCTGAACAACTGCGAGCCGCGCTGCGCTTCCGGAGTTGCCGCCAGGGTGGCATCACGGGCCGGAGCCTTGGTGGCGCGAATGAAACGCGCAAAGTGGTCGAGGTCGTCCAGGCCGTCGGCCTCCGGTTTGTCGTTGGGCTCGGGGGCGGTGTTGCACAATTTCGTGACTTCATCCGGGAACAAGCGCGTGGTGATGCCCATCTCGTTCAGGTAGGCGTCGCCGGAAAAGGAGAGCAGGCTGGCGTGCTGGTCCTTCCAGCCGAAGCGGCCCACCCCGGTTTGCCCGGGCGCTTCCAGGACGGGAACATAAATCACCTGCCCGCACATCTTGTGGTGGCTCGCCTTGCATTCCTTCTGGGCTAAGTCCACCAGGGTCTGGTCGGCAACCGACTCCACAAATCCGTCCCCCATAAGGTTGAGGGCCAGCCGCAAGGTGCGGATGTTTTCCGTATCCGGCACCCGCTCCTGAATCTCCGTGGCGGGAAAGGCGGCGTTGGGGCAGATGGCGCGGTCGTTCACCAGCGTGCGCCCGGTTATGGTCGCGGCGCCATCGGCGATGGGTATGCTGGCGTTCTCAAAGCGGTGGTCCGGGCCTTCATGTCCCACTCGCAGTACCGTCACCTGGCTGCTGCCGCCCGAGGCCGGATTCTGGTGGCACTCGCGGCAGGATTGGGCGTTGTAGAGCGGCCCCAGGCCGTCGCTGATGCCCTCCACTTCGTCAAACTTGGCCTGGTCGGACTGGTGCGTGGCCTGGTCCACCAGGCCGTTGCTTTGGCCATCGAATCCGGCGGGCGCTTCTGAAGAAGGAGCACCGGCTAAAGTGATGGCGAGGCTGAGAACGGCGGCGGCGAACAGGAATCTCATTAGCCCTCCTGGCTGAATTCGAGGGATTGGAATTACTTGGGACCGGCTTGCAGGCGCGCTCCGTCCATCATGCCCTTGATTTGCGGTCGGCGGTGAAAAAGTTGAGCAGCCCAGGTATCTGGAACGTCATTCTTTGTTCCGATACTCGGGTAAGACGCTTACGGAAGCGCCTGGAAGAGCGATGTTCACCAAGTTATCGGCGTAAGTTCTGCTCCGAGCCACACTTAACGGCGGGCAACTCTGCTTAGCGTTCCGCATCAACTGAATACAACGGTGGCTGCTAACCAACGACGGAGCGTTCCATGGCAAGCCGAATTCTATTTGTGGACGATGAACCGGGCATTCGGCTCACGCTTCCACCCATCCTGCGGCAGCACGGATACGAAGTGACCGCGGTGGCCAGCGTCGCGGAAGCCATACAAAAGCTGAGTGGCGAAGCTTTTGAAGTGCTGGTCGCCGACCTTAACGTGGGCGAGCCCGGCGATGGCTTCACCGTGGTCAGCGCCATGCGGCGGGTTCAGCCCAAGTGCGTAAACATCATCCTTACCGGCTACCCGGCTTTTGAGAATGCGCTGCGCGCTATCCGGTCGCAAGTTGACGACTTCCTGGTCAAACCGGCGGAGATCCACGATCTGGTTACTTCCATAGAAAAGAGGCTGGCGCAACCCGAAGCTTTGCGCAATCCCCAACGTCAGTCGCTGGTGGATTGTCTGCGCGAGCAGTCGGACGAGGTGGTGCGCCGCGCTCTGGAACGCATGAAGGCCAATCCGCGGCTGGCGAAGATTGCCGCCTCCGACGAAGAAAGGATGGACCACATCAAAACCGTGGTGGCTGAAATTCTGCGGCAGCTGGAAAGAGGGCCGCAGCCGGAAATCCAGACCCGGGCGGGCGCCAAGGACGGGCGCACGCGGAAAGAGCAGGGCTATTCGCTTTCCATGCTGGTGGACGACCGCAGGGCGATTGATGCGGCCATTCACGACGTGATTAAGGGAAAACTGCTGGAACTCGACCTCAGCAATCTGCTCGATGACCTGGATCGTCTTAATGACAGCTTAGACCGGCAATTGCAGCACTCGCTGGAGGGTTACACGGAACATATGGCCGCCTGAGGCCATCCTGGCCGGGGGATTGCCATCACCGGACAGCAAAAAGCCCGCTGGCGCAAGGCGCGTTCAGCGAGCTCGAATTTCGTGTTTAGCAGTAGAGGAGGTTTGCACCTCTCAGGCGGTTCGGCCGATGGAGTTTTCCTCGGACCCTGGCGGCTCCAGCCCCTCCGGCCTCAGTTCCTGCTCGCAGAAGCGCACCAGGCGGTCGAGCAGCTTGTGGCGGCCGCCGATCATGTGCAAACCGCTTTCGTGTTGATGTTCCTCAAGGATGCGGTTCAGGCGATTTTCCAGTTCCGACATATGACCTCACAGAGCGCTGGCTTGCTTTATCAGTTTAGCGCCCGGCGGCCTTGCGCGGTCATTGGAAAAGCTGATAGCGGCAATAGAAATTTCAAATGACATGATGTGGGCGTTGCCCCCAGGGGTCAGTCAGTGCCACCGGGGCTAAAGCCCATTGTTTTCGCTCCCGTTTTCGCACGGCTGAAGCCGTGCGCTTCCACGCCAAGGCTGACCTTCTCTTCGCACGTGATCTGAGTTCCCGGCTTCTTTGCTGGCGCAGGTGTGGAAGGGCGGGGCTTCAGCCCCGCGAAATTGCGCAATCTCTGCTGCGGGCTTTAGCCCCTGTGGGACAACGGAAGGGTTCAGGTTTCGATCTGGACGGAGCAGATGCGGCCCACAATATAGTCGGCGGGAGATTTGCCGGCCAGGGGCACGGGATGGGCGGGGTAGCTGTGGTTTTCCGGGTGCAGCATGAGATAAGCGTCTTTTCGCTCCGCGTAGCGGAAGTAGCAGTGTCCGGCATGCCTGACGGCGTACATATTGCGCTCGGTGCGGTGATAGGGGGCGAGAGAGTTGTAGTAGCGATCCACCAGAACACAAGCGCCGGGCAGGAGGCGGGGATACATGCTCATGCCTTCGCGGGCCCCAGCCTTCAGGAAAATGAAGCGCTGCCACCGGGAACGGTCGCCTTCCATTTCCGGATGCAGGCGCTGAAGAAAGTTCTTACCGACTTTAAAGGTATCTATCACCTGGTCGCGGGTGAAGCGGGGCATAAAGGCAACCAGATCGGCGTCCACGAGGACGACATTTTCGAACTCATCCCGGCCGGGAGGCACGATGCTGGCGTGGCGGCCGAGTTCCTCCTGATCCAGCAGGTCCAGCACGGAAATATGCTGCACAGCGAGCACGCGGTCCAGGGCCTCCAGGCTGAGGCCTCGTTTCACATTTAGAAAATTGGATATGTGCGGCTGCTGGAAACCGGCCTGTCGCGCCAGTTGCAGGCCGGTGAGCTGTCCGGCATGAATCCGCCGCAACAGAAGCTGGCGTAAATTTTCCTGCAGGCTGTGAAAGTCCATGGGGCGTCCTCCTGAAACTGCCCCAACGGCGCCACAGCGGTACGGCGCTGTAAATATCTTATAGCTATAAGGTATAGCCGGGAGTTATGAATTTTCCAAGCTGCGGTGGGCAAAGCAGATATATGGCTTGACCGAGTGTTGCTTAGGGCTATAGTCAAAAATAGGCTGAATACTTAATCATCCTATGCAGGTATGGACTCATGAAAAGCGGAGAAGCACCGACGGAGGAGGAGGTGTTTGTGCTCTTTCGCCGCAAGGTGCAGGAAGCGGAGGTGCTGTCCGCATCCATGGAACGGCTGCTGCAGGTGCTGCGCTTTACCGGCAAGTTAAGCGTGGTGGTGCAGAACGGGCGGATTCTGAAGTCGGGCTACGAAGAGGGATACTTCCGGCGCCGGGACCAGGCGGGCAGCATGCTCGCAGAAGCGGTCAGCGAAGTGAGGTAGCGGAGCCGCAGCGGAGCGGGCTTGCTGGCTACAAATAAATAAAGCAAACAGGTCATCGTAAGCGAAACGAGCCCTGTTCGGGTTTTGCCCCACGCGGACAAAACCGGGACAGGGCCATTTTATTTGGAGGCAATCATGACATCCCAGGTGGAAGCATTTGTAGGGCTGGAGCTGAAGTATTGCGAGCAATGTGGGGGATTGTGGCTGCGGCGGCGGGGCAGCGGGGAGTGTTACTGCGGGGCTTGCGCCCGCTTTCTGGAAGACATTCCGCCGCGGCCGCAGGATAACCGGCGCCGGGGCGGGTCGGGCCCGCGGCGGCGCAAGATGAGGAAGCAGCAGCGCGAACCGGGCACGGAGCTGGCGCCGCTGGAGTACGTGGTAGCCAGGCAGCAGCAGGAGGACAGAGAAGCCCGCGAGCGCGCCCAGTTTGCGGCCAGCGTGGAGCCAGTCACGCTCCAGGAAACCGCCTATGAACAGCTGTGAGGCGGTCCCCGCGGTACGCATTTGGCAGCAGGTGCAGATGAGCCGGAAGCATTCCCACCCCTTGCAGAAAGCCGCGCGGGGTGGGCCGGCCTGCGATCTCGACCCCGGGCTATGGATTTACCGGCAGCGGACAGCCGCCCTGCTGCAGCGCTATTTCCGGATTTCGCTGGAGGTAGGGCGGCTGCCTTCGGTGCTGGGACGGGAAGTTTTTCGCACCCGCTTCAACCAGCGGCAGAACGTGAGCTTCGAAGACGCGGTGATCTTCGTGTACGACGTGGAGCGCTGCCTGGAGAAGCTGGACGTGTTTTCGCAGGAGGTGCTGGTGTGGGTGGTGCTGCAGGGCTATTCGCAGGAGGAGGCGTCGCGGCTGCTGAATTGCGCCCGGCGCACTATAACGCGCCATTTGCCCGAGGCGCTGGACCGATTGAGCGAAATTCTGCTGGAGGCGCGTCTGCTGTGAAAGAGTGTCAAGAGGGGCGGCGGCGTAAGTGCTTGAGACGTAATTGAAGGAATTTGAACAGGAGAAGGCACAGATCATGGAAGACGAAAAGCAATCGGATGAAAAGAAGGGGAAGAAGTCAGGCAGGAAGAAGCAAGCCGAGCCGAAGATGAGGGAGGTGAGGAAGCGGGCGGTAGCGGCGATGTGTCCCAAGGTGACGGGCATCGCCAAGAAACTCACGGAGATGGCGGAGCAGGGCAACTGCCAGGCGGCGAAGCTGGTGTTCGAGTTTCTGGGAATTCATCCGCCGCCGCAAGCAGAGGAAGAGAGCGACGACACACTGGCGCGGTACCTGCTGCGGCAATTAGGGATTCCCGATCATCCCAGCGAAGAGGAAATTACGAAGGTACTGAACGGGGGGAGTGAAGCAAACACTGATACCGTAGAATCATCCTGATAGAGTTGTTTTTTACGGCGAGGGGGAGGGCGAACCTAACGTAATGGACATGACGTGGATAACAGAGCGAATTGCGCTGGGCGCGGCGATCTGGAGCGACAGCAACATGCAGACGGTAGCGCGCAGCGGGGTAACGCACATCATTGACATGCAGATCGAGTTCGATGACACGGAGCTGGCACGGCCGTATGGGATTGAAGTGCTGTGGAACGGGACGGATGACGACTTCCAGCCCAAACCGCCGGAGTTGTTCGAGAAAGGAGTGGAATTCGGGCAGGCGGCGCTGGAGGAGAACGGAGGAAAGGTATACATCCATTGCGCCGCGGGAGTACACCGCGCGGCCATGATGACACTGGCGCTGCTGGGGGCCCTGGGCTGGGAGATGGATGAAGCGATGCAGGTGATCCAGGGCAGGCGGCCGGTAGTGGACTTCGCAGATGTGTACGTGCGCAGCGTCGAGCGTTTTTTAGGGCAATGGGAGCTGTCAAGGGGGGCGGCAGAGGCAAGTGATTCACAGGACGGCAAAAACGGTTCGCCACGGAAGTCACGAAATAAGGATTGAATCTGCTATTCTGAATCTGTAATCGTAAATCAGAACATTGGCCATGAAGGGCACGCTAACCGGCGTGCCCTTCGCTTTTTGAGCCATGTTTCTGTCCTTCAGCACAAAGCACACGAAGGAAAAGAATTGCGCAGGGTC
>DATEGM010000053.1:0-10098 GCA_035280085.1 Terriglobales bacterium | reverse complement strand
GCTACGAGGTCACGCCCACCGCGCAATTGGCCGACGCGTTGAAGGCGCTGGAGCGCGAGCATTTTTCCGCTGTCCTTACCGACCTGAAGCTGCCCTCCGGCACCGGCATGGACGTGCTGCGCGCGGCGCTTGAGGCGGATTCCGCCACGCCCGTTATCGTAATGACCGCCTATGGCAGTATTCAGGATGCAGTGGCTGCCATGCGCGATGGCGCTTACGACTTCATCCAGAAGCCGATTGACCTGGAGCACCTGAAGCACCTGCTGGCCCGGGCTATCGAGCGCCAGCAACTGCTGCGCGAAAACCTGGTGCTCAAGGAAGAATACGCGCAGCGTTACGGTTTTCCCCGCATGGTAGGCGAACATCCGGCGATGCTGGCGGCAGCGCGCGAAATGCAGCGCATTGCCGCAGCCGACACCACCGTGCTGCTGCTGGGCGAAAGCGGCACCGGCAAGGAACTGTTCGCCCGCGCCATCCACCAGCTCAGCGCGCGCGGCAACAAGCCATTTGTGGCGCTCAATTGTGCCGCAATTCCGGAGACGCTGGTGGAAAACGAGCTCTTCGGCCACGAACGCGGCGCTTTCACTGGGGCCAATGCGCGCAAGCTGGGCAAATTCGAAATGGCCGATGGCGGCACTATCTTTCTCGACGAAATTGGCGAGTTACCGCTCGAAGTCCAAGGCAAGCTGCTGCGCGTGCTGGAGCAGCGCACCCTGGAGCGCCTGGGCGGCACCTCCACCATCACCGTGGATGTGCGCGTAATCACGGCCACCAACCGTGACCTGGAAGCGGCGGCCGAGGCGGGCGAGTTTCGCCGCGACCTGTACTACCGGCTGGCCGTTTTCCCCATCCGCATTCCATCGCTGCGCGAGCGCGGCGACGACGTGGAACTGCTGGCTGAGCATTTTCTGGACCGCTTTCGCCGAGAGTTGCGCAAGCCGCGCCTGGCGCTGGCTTCCGACGCCCACGCCGCGCTGCGCCGCCACTCCTGGCCGGGCAACGTGCGCGAATTGCAGAATGTGATGGAACGCGCCGCCATCCTGAATGACGGCGAGATTCACGCCGCCGACCTTGGCCTGGCCGGTAAGAACGGCGCCGAGGAAAAGGATGCGGAGCGCAGCCGCATCGAGTCCACCCTGCGCGCCTGCAAGTGGAACAAGAACGATGCCGCCCAGAAGCTGGGCATCTCCTACCGCACGTTGCTGAGCAAAATCCACGCTTATGAACTGGACTAGCGCTGATTAAGCTGACCGACCTTTCTGGTTTTTCAGCTGTGCTCCTTATCCGCACCAAAACTGAGACGCGGGAAGTTGCGGGGACAAGCTGAGCTGCGGCGGAGAACCGCCCTCTCCCTTCCGCTTTGCCGAACGTGTAGACAATCATTTGACAATTAAGTGACAAATGCCCACAATCCTTCTCCCGCACTTCGTATCTAATCCCCATAACAGATTCCGACAGGCTATCTAAGGTTTGCAGAAACGGAACGTGTCGTGGACCAGCGATGGGGTTGGAGATCGTCTGGCGTAATCCACTTCACCATTGTCAAGGCTGAGGTGAAAGGGAAATGAGTCACGATCCATGAGTTTGGTGCGGTGTGAGGGAAGCATGTAATCCGAGTAGATCACCAAAAGGAGAACGATGAGAAGGATTGTGTTGTCATCAGTTATTTGCCTGGTCGCGGCCGTAGGCTTTTCAACACTGTCGCAGGCTCAACAGTCAAGCTACAAACAGACCAATTTAGTCGCGAACACTTCCGGCATGGCCAACCATACGGACCCCCAGCTTTCAAATTCCTGGGGCATTGCCTCCTTTCCAGGACAACCCTTCTGGATTTCGGACAATAACAGCGGACTCTCCACTCTTTACGATGCGAGTGGGAACAAGAGCTCCCTGGTGGTGCAAATACCCAGCGCCAAGGTAAACCCCTGCAACCCGGGATGCCCGACCGGAATCGTCGCGAATGGCTCGCCTGACTTCGGTGGCGCCCTATTCTTGTTCGACACAGAAGATGGCATCCTGGTCAGTTGGAGTGGCGGGACTCAAGCCCAAACAGCCTTTGATAACTCCGTATCCGGTGCGGTTTACAAAGGACTCGCGCTCGCCAGTAATAATTCGGGCAACTTCCTTCTGGCAGCAAATTTCCGCAGCGGGAAAATAGATGTATTCGACCGCAATTTCAATCTGACTTCTCTAGCCGGTTCCTTTAATGATCCCAACCTTCCGGCCGGTTTCGCTCCCCACGGCGTTCATGTCATCGGTGGTCAGGTCTATGTTGCTTACGCGCTGCAGGACGCTGCGAAGCACGACCCCGTCAACGGCCCAGGAAACGGGTTTGTAGACGTGTTCGACGAAAACGGGAACTTCGTGAGGAGACTCGCCTCCATGGGCAGCCTGAACTCGCCTTGGGGGGTTGCGATGGCCTCTGCTACTTTCGGATCTTTCTCTCACGATATCCTGGTGGGAAATTTTGGAGACGGCAGCATCAACGCGTTTGATTCTGGGAGTGGAAAGTTTCTGGGCTCATTAACAGACGCGGGCAACAATGTGCTGAAAAATCCAGGACTGTGGGACTTGGTTTTCGGCCAGACTCCAGGCGATGCGAACACACTCTACGTAACCGCAGGCGGCGCTAACCAGACGTCGGGCTTGTTCGCCAGCATCGTGCCGGCTCAGGCCGTAACGAGCGGCGATTTCTCGTTCGCGGTATCCTCGCCCACTATCACTGTCGCTCGTGGTGGATCGAGCAGACTTACTGTAAGTTCGGGTGCACTTGGGGGATTTAATAACGCAATTACCTTGTCTTGCTCTGGCTTGCCCGCCGGTGTGAGTTGCTCATTTTCTCCCAATTCAATCACTCCGGGGAGCAGTACGGCGATGTCTAGTCTGCGAGTTTCTGTTTCGTCGGGCTATGCCGTCGCCGCTCTGATGACCTGGCTGCCACTCTCCGGTGCGGGACTGCTGGGCCTTGTATTCGGATCATGTGGAACGGAGGGTAAGTCGGCCAGAAGGAATTTAAAGTCTAACCTGCGCGTCGGTGCGCTGGCGTTGATGGGAATGCTACTGCTGGTCGCGGCGGGTTGTGGGATGAGTTCGTCTCAGCACACGAATAATGGAGCTACCTCTTTTATGGTGACGGGCACATCTGGAACGATCACTCACTCGGTGCCGGTGATGCTGACGATTCATTGATGCTTCCGTTACTTTCTACCCGAGCGCCGCCTGTTCCCGCGCGGTTGGACCAGGCGGCGACTCTGCTGGTTCCTCAAACGTTTCCGCTGGGAGTTGCCGCAAGTCGCGCCTGGCGCTGAGTTCCGACGCCCACGCCGCGCCCGGGCAATGGGCGCGAACTGCAGAAGTTCATGGAACGAGCCGCCATCCTGGGGGATTCCGCATCCTGAAAACGACTGGGCTCTTACGTCCCCAGGCCAACTCGGCGCAGCAATTCTCGGAATTTCGGATCTGAGCGCAGATTGTCAAATTCTGAGTCTTCCTTCAAAAACTCCATCATCGGGGACCGCTGCCGATAGGCTTTATCCAACCACAGCATCGCCTGATCTCTTTCGCCGAGAAGTGAATAAAGCGCCGCGATGTTGAACTCATCGCCTTCCTTTTTAGATCCCTCCAGCCGCTTGCGCCAGAAGCCTTTGATTCCATCCTGTCCAAAAGCTTGTCTGATTTCGGCAATTTCCGCGGGAGGCTTCCCGGACTTTGTCGCCTTTTCATACTCCTCAACTGCCTGTTCGTTCTTACCGATCGCTATGTAGATGTTCACCAGGTTCCCGTGCGCATGGCTGAAATTCGGATCAAGCTCCAGTGCCTGCTGGCACTTCTCAACCGCCTCGGCATAACGTCGCGCAAGCCTTAAATCCAGGCAAAATGTCGTTCGTACAAACGGCGATAACGGATCGAGTTCCTGGGATCGTTGCGCCTCGGCGATTGCCTGCTCGAAGCGGCCCTGGAGGGCAAGGAACATCGCGTAATCCTGGTGTCCAGCGACAAAGTTCTGATTGAGTTCGATAGCACGCTTGTATTCCTGTTCCGCAGCCGCCCAATCCCAATTCCAAAACTCACGGATCCCACCCAAGGAGTTGTGTCCCTCGGCCGAAAAGGGATCAAGCTCGATTGCCTTCTGCGCACCTAATGTGGCCCTCTCGCGTACCTTGTCCGCGGGCGTTCCAGTAAAGATTTCTCCCAGCAGCGCGTCGGAAAGGCCGGAGTAAGCCGCAGCGTACCCCGAATCTTCAGCAATGGCCTGGGTGAAATATCCAATGGCGCGATCAAAATCTGCAGCGGTTCGCTTGTTGGAGAAGTAGATCCCCTTCAGGTAGGCTTCGTAAGCCTCAGGGTCGACCTTTCTCACGGTTGACCAGCGCTGCTTTTGCGCAGGGGTGAGGTCCGACTGGATCTCGCGTACGATGTCACCCGCTGCCTCACTTTCGAGAGCCAGTGCATCTTTGAACTCCCGATCATAGGTTTGCGCCCAAAGGTGACGGTCGCTGGCCGCTTGAATGAGCTGTACCCGAATGCGCACCCGGTTTCCCGAGCGTTCTACCGTTCCTTCGACCACCGCATCAACACCCAATTCCCGTCCCACCTGCGCAATGGGTTCGCTGGTCTTCTTGTAGCGCATGACGGAAGTCCTGGAGACCACCCGCACGGTGCCCATCCGGGCGAGGGTGGTGATCAGTTCATCGGTCATGCCATCGGCGAAATACTCCTGCTCGGGATCGCGCGACAGATTTTCTAACGGCAACACTGCAATGGACCGGATTGGAGTGGTTCTGGTGCGCAGCCACTCGCGTACGCCGGCCACATCGAATGTGAATACGATTACAAGCAGCAGAGCACCCCCAAACAAGCCAGCCAGCACGCTGGAAATCCATCTGCGAAGCGAATGGCGGCGAAAGTCGTGCTGGTCGTCCTCTGCCGGTCTCGTAGTCTCAACCGGGGTCGGGACCACGTGCATCGAGACCGGTGCAATAAACCGGTATCCGCGTCTGGCTATCGTCTCAATAAAACGCGGGCTGTCGGAAGAATCTCCCAGCACGTCCCGCAACCGGGCCATCGCGCTATAGAGTCCCTGATCAAACTCGACGAACGTGTTGGCAGACCACACCCGCCGGCGAAGTTCGTCTCGCGAAACAATTTGTCCGGGGTTTTCCAGAAGAACTCGCAGGACCGTCAGCGGCTGTTCCTGCAATTTGACTTTGACGCCCTGTTTCCGCAGTTCGACCCTCTGCAGGTCGAGCTCAAAAACTCCAAACTGCACGATGTTCGAGGTGGACGCTGACGGCGGCATCCGCTAAGTGAAGCCGAGAAAGTCTAGCATGGCTTTCGAAAGCCTCTTTAGTTCGCCGCCAGATTCCCCGCTAAGCCGTTGCTGCCACAACACTTACGAGGTTAGAAGCGCGTTAGTTGACGGCTGGCGTATGCACTCTTAAGTTCACTCACCTTGGCGGCACGAATTTGAAAGTGCGCAAGCCACTCATGCGCTAAGGAGGACGACTCTAGTGAAAACTGGCCTGTTTGTTGCCCTATGCCTTACACTGCTCGGGCTCACAACCACCGCCCAGGCAAAGACCCACCGCCGGTTCACGCTGATCCTCGATTTCAATACCTGTGTCGCCGACCCCAGCAATCCCAACAACGTCACCTGCCAGGAAAAGGATGGAACCGGGAGGCCGGTTGGCCAAATCACGGTGACGTTCCAAAGCGCGATCGCCAATGATGGCACATGTGCGACGAATTTCCTTTGCAATGGAACCTGGCATGAGGGCTATCTCTATACCCTGGGGGGCGGCACCATCACGATCGGTACGGCCACTGCCTATCAGGGGCAAGCGCCATTCAAGGACGAAAACGGATTCGCGCCCGTCATGGGCTTCTCAGTAGGCGAAATCACCGGCGGCTCAGGCAAATACAAAGATATCGCCGGGATCCTGAGCATGCGGTGGGATGCGAATGTCTGCATCTGCCTGTTCGACATCCTTGAGCCCTAGCTGAGATAAAAGACACCTCTTCGCTGGTCGCGTGCGCCAGGAGAGCAACAGCAGGTCCTTCGTCGCACTCACCGCGCAAGCGCGGCTCGTGCTTCCTCAGGATGACAAATCGGAAGGAAGCGCTTTGGGATGACTGGAAGCGCACCCGGAACGCCTCCCGCGCGTTAACAAATCATCTTTTTTACGCGTTTTAAGGTCACAAGAGAGCTTTTGGCCGCTGTTATTTGCAAGCTAAGTTTCGCCGGCACAACGCGTTATGTGGCATGCAAGCTGACAAATTCCAGTCGGATCTGCATGTCAGAGTTGGATTGTTGACGTTTCTCCAAAAATGGATATAATTATGTACAGATTTGGAGAAACATGGCTCTTACTACCTCGGTACCGGAGCTGGGGCTGGACCTCAGGAAGGTGCCAGATCTCACCGACGCTAGAACGCGTAAACGGCTGAGCCACGCGGCCTTAGAGGTGTTTTTCCGCATGCTGGAAACGTGGCGGCTGCGCAACGAAGAGGGCATGGCGTTGCTGGGCGGCATGTCCAACGGAAGGTACTTCGAACTGAAGCGGAGCCGGCGGGGAGCTCTCACGCAGGATGAACTGACTCGCATTTCGCTGCTCCTCGGCATCTTTAAGGCGCTGAACATCCTGTTCAGCCAAAAATTGGCCCAGCAATGGATTTCGCGTCCTAATTCCAATCCCATGTTTCACAACGAGCCGCCGCTGCTGGTGCTGACCCGAGGCGGAGTGCCGGGCATGCTCTCCGTTCGCCGCCTGCTGGATAGCCGCCGGGGCGGCAGGTAAGCCTTGCTGGGCACCTGCGAAATTGATCAGCGTGACACGCACCGCCTGATTCCCGTCCAGTTCGCCGACGGAGGAGCTTCCGTACTCGCCCGCCTGACCGATGATGAAGAAACCCTGAACAGCGTTTTTGAGCTCGACAACGCGACTAACGACCGCTTGCTGGCGGAATCGGGGCTAGCGCCGGGCATTGACGTGCGGGAGCTGGTGTTCGGGATTCCTTCTTATCGAATCATCAATGCGGCGTTCTGCCATCCCGCGCCGGAAGGCTCGCGCTTCAATTCCTCCGACCGGGGAGCGTGGTATGCCGGGTTCGAATTAGAAACGGCGCAAGCGGAGGTGGCCTATCACCGGCGCCTGTGGCTGCAGGAAACGGCGTGGGAAGAGGAGGATGTTGCCGACTACCTGGACTACCTGGCGGATTTTCATGCCCCATTCCACGATCTGCGCGGCGCAAAGGAGCAAGCAGCTTGCCTGGCAGTTGACGATTACACGGCTTCGCAGGCTTTGGCCGCACAACTGCTCAAGCAGGGTTCCGCGGGAATCGTTTATCCCAGCGTGAGGCGGGGAGTCGGCACCTGCATCGTCTGCTTCCGGCCGGTGCTGGTGACGAACGTGCGGCAAGGAGATACGTTTACGTTCACCTTTCCGGTGGAGGAACTGCCGCCAAAGATTCGACGGGCTGACGCTTAGCACTTGCTGCGGGAGACCAGAAGCAGGTCCTTCGTCGCACTCGCCGCGCAAGCGCGGCTCGTGCTTTCTCAGGATGACAAATCGTTGGATAGCTGGTTTCGCCGCGGTTGCAGGGCACGCCTTTCCAAGCGAGTGCACAAGGGCTAAAGCCCAAAGTAAAATTCACGCTTAGGTCCCACGGCTAAAGCCGTGGGCTTCCACAGAGGCTTCAACACAGGCTTCCACAGACACAAGGCTTCCACAGAGGCTTCAACACAGGCTTGCACAGAGGCTTCCACACAGCCCCCGGAATGCGCTAGTACTTCCGTAACCGGGGTTGCGCCCGGTCGGTAATCGCCAGCGGCGGCGGCGCACGCTACTATAAACAGGGTTTCTGGTAGAGGCGGTCCGGCCCGGATGTCACTTCAAAGCAGGCATGCAGTCCTCTGACGAGGAATGCAGACTTGCCCGCCGAACCAGGCGCATTTAGCCAACCCTAAAGGCGCGCAACGAATGGACACATTTCTGCAGCGGCGTTCGAAGCTGGAGTTGCTGGCAATTGCGGCGGTGCTCATCGCCGTGCCCAGCTACCTGACCCACGTTACCGGGGGAAACATTTCATTTTCCATCTTTTACCTGGCACCGGTGGCGCTGCTCAGTTGGTACATGGGCACGGTGGAGGGCATCCTGGCGTCCATCATCTCGGCCACGGCCTGGCTGCGCGCCGACCTGGTGGCCACGGGCAGCCCCAACCTGGTGGTGCGCTACTGGAACGCGGTAGTGCTGTTTGGGTTTTTCCTGATCACCGCACTGATTCTTGCCCGCCTGAAGGCGTCCTACCAGCAGGAACAAGAGCTTTCGCGGGTGGACTTTCTGACGGGAGTGCCCAACGCCCGCGCTTTCCGCCAGGTAGCGGACATGGAGAAGCACCGCGTGCGCCGGTACAAGCACCCGCTCACCCTGGCTTACCTGGACATAGACAATTTCAAGGTGGTGAATGACCGGTTTGGACATCAGACCGGGGACGTGCTGCTGATCTGGGTTGCGCGCTCCATCAAGCGCAACCTGCGGGCTACCGATTTCGTGGCCCGGGTGGGCGGAGATGAATTTGCCATCCTGCTGCCTGAGACGGGAGCCGAAGCAGGTCAGTTCGTGCTCTACAAACTGCAGCGCGTGCTGGTTGACCTGGTGAAGCAGAACGCGTGGCCGGTGACCTTCAGCATTGGGGCGGCGACCTTCGTGGCCGAGCCCGAATCGCTGGACGAAATGATTCAGAGCGCCGATGACCTGATGTATACGGCTAAGCGCAACGGCAAGAACCGCATAGCGCAGGCAGTCGTGGGCGCGTGAGGAACCCGGTGGGAGCGCTTGCCGGGGTTGCCCGTAAACAAGAATTGCCGTTTGTGATTCCTTCTACTTAGTCCAGCTTACGCTTACAACCTCCCGACCCGAACCTGCACCAGACATAGGAGTGCTGCGGCACTTCGGAGGTGAAGATGCTTTGGACTCTGTTTGTAATTCTGCTGATCGCCTGGATCCTGGGCCTGGTCGGCACCTATCAGATCGGGGCGTTTGTCTGGTTGTTGCTGGTAGCCGCCGTGATCGTGCTGATTCTGCAGTTGGTGACCGGCCGCCGGCCCGTGGTGTGATAGGACCAAGAGGTTGCGATAACCATCAGGCCCGCCGTGAGGGCAGCGCGGCGGGCGCAACTTTTCAGGGGGCGTGCCTGAGGCACGTATTCATATGCTGTGGCTGATCTTTTTCATACTGCTGGTTCTTTGGCTGCTCGGGTTGATCGGCACTTACACCATTGGCGCGTGGCTGCACCTGCTTCTGGTGCTGGCCGTGATTGTGCTTATTATCCAGTTGGTGCTGGGCAGAAGAAGCGCGGTGTAGAAGAATTGAGTAATTGAGCAATTTGTAATTGTGTAATTGAAAAGGCGCAAGCCATTTGCTCTCTGTGCAACGCGCGGAGCCGCAAGCGAGAAGCAGGTCCTTCGCTGCGCTCAGGATGACAACCACTTAAGGTGTATTTTCAAGCCAGGGCTGAGTTCTTCAAAAGAACTCCGTCGAGCGGCGGCTTGTAGAACAAGCGGCGCGGGGTCCTTCGACTTCGCGGGCTGGTTCGCAAGCGAATCAGCCCGCTCCGCTCAGGATGACAGTTGTTGATTTTTACGTAACTAGCCCGTGATGTTTAGCGGCTGCCCACGGGCACAGCCACGGCAGGCTCGGGAGTTTCCACGCTGGCCTCGCGCAGGAATTTAGCTGCTTCTTCCGGGGGCGTGGGATTGATGTAGAAACCTGTCCCCCATTCGAACCCGGCGGTCTTGGTCAGCTTGGGCATAAACTCAATGTGCCAGTGGTAATGGTCGTTGGTGGGGTCCTGCACCGGCGAGGTGTGGATCACCAGGTTGTAGGGCGGATTATCCAGCACGCGGTCGGCCTTCTGCAGCAGCAGTTTGAGCGCCTTAGCCAGATTTTCATACAAGCTGGAAGAGGAGTTCTCGAAGGCGGATTCGTGGCTCTTGGGCAGAATCCATGTTTCAAAAGGAAAACGAGGGGCATAGGGGGCGAGGGTCAGGAAGTCCTGATTCTCGCTGACCACGCGGCCGCCGCTCTCCATCTCCTGCCG
>DATEGM010000052.1:0-12090 GCA_035280085.1 Terriglobales bacterium | reverse complement strand
GGGCGTACGCGATCCCCTGGGCGGCATCAACTCGCTATGGCCGCTGTTTGGGACTGCCAACCAACTGCTGGCCACGGTGGCTTTGTGTGTCGCCACGACCATCCTGATCAAAATGGGCAGGGCGCGGTATTCGCCGGTTACATTGGTCCCCCTGACTTGGCTGGTGGCGGTAACCTTTACGGCCTCGTGGCAGAAGATTTTCAACTCCAACCCGCGCATAGGGTTCCTGGCCCACGCCCGCCAATTGGCTGCCGCCCCCGCTCGAACGGCTGAGACGGCTCGCCTGATATTCAACGATCGGCTGGATGCGGCGGTGACGGCGGTTCTGGTTGTGCTGGTGGTTCTGATCGTACTGGAATCGGCGCTGGAGTGGTTGCGCGTGCTCTCAGGACGCAAGGTCGCCCGTGTCCACGAGGCCCCTTTTGTGCCGACGCGTTTTGTCGCGGAGGAGGCATCATGAAGAAGCTGCAAGAGGCCGGCTCTACATTGGTGGCGACATTGCGCGAGATCTTCGACGAGGCTGCTTACCGCCGTTTTCTGCAGCGCACTGGCCAGCCAGCCTCACGCTCCAGCTACAGAGAGTTTCTGCAGCAGAGGTCAGGTACCAAGCCGCGGCCACGCTGCTGCTGAACGCATCCGGGCAGATTACGTAAAAGCCATCTCATAACGAACCGGCCCGTAAAGGCCCGTTTCCCTCAGGGGCTAAAGCCCGGAATTTATGCAGCTCTGAACGGCGCGGCTGAAGCCGCGCCCTTTCAAAACCGATTTATGGCATAGCTTCTAGAAAGAAGATTTGCCGGGCCGGCACGCTGCCCCGTAGGTCTCGAGTACCGCCCGAATATGGTGGTGGACCATGGCACTGGGGTCGGCTTTCAGGGCACCGCGGCGGACCGCTTCACACTCGAGAGGCAAGTATTGGCTCAACAAGCCGAGAGGCACCCTGCAGGCGGCCAAGTTTGCCAGCAATTGGTCGAGTTCTTTCTGTACCGCAGGCTCTGGCCAGTAGTAGCGGCAGCGGTCGCTAAGGCTGAAGGCCCTGGCTAGCTGGAGTTCCATTGCATCTCCGTGATAATAGGTCCGCCAATAAATGGGGTTGTGCAGCATAGCCGCCTCCAGTTCTTCGCGCACGCGCGAGAGGCGCGTCGCCGATTGCGAGCCCAGTAGTTCGCGCTCAATAGCGCTCAAGGCGAACACGGCTTCGCGAAAGGCGAAGGTAAGCGCGGGTCCGACTTTGAGGATGGCGAAATGACCCTTCACCATTTGCGTTAATGCGCCTGCGCCCTGATAGTCAGTGGAGTGCGCCTCATATACCAGCGCGGGATGCGCGGGCAATGCCGCGGTGAGAGCGCGAGTTTTCTGAGCCTCGTAATCCCAAACAACGTCGTCGCCGAACTCCACTCCCGGTTGCACTACCAATCCGACTACACGTTCCCAGGCGGCTGATAGCCCGTGCTTGTGAAAAGCGCTTGCGAAGGCGTTCAGGGTGTTGCTGGCGTCATCGGCGGTGGTCACGGCTGGCGGTTGGCCCGGTCCCACTTCTCCGCCAGGAATGGGAACCTCGGTGCCGATCACGTAAAGCGGAGCTGCCGACCGTGGTGGCAGCTGCTGCACGGCATTTTCAGCAGCCGCACAGAGAAGCGCAGCGCGTTCGGCAATGGTTCCCTGGTCCAAAGGAGTTGTATCGTCCGCACACGACATGCTGGCGTCGAGGTGAATTTTCTGGTAGCCAGCCAGCACGCACTGATGGGCCAGTTGGCTGCCCTTCTCCATGGCGGAAGCCGAGCTTTCCCCACGCCAAGGATACGGGCCAAGATGGTCTGCTCCCAGCAGGACCCTCTCCGGGGGCAGGCCTGCATCCCGGGCGGCTCGGCATACGGTTTCCGCGAACTGACTGGGCGTTTGGCCGCTGTATCCGCCAAATTGATTTACCTGGCTGGAGGTGGACTCAATGTGCAGCAGGGAATTATCACCCATCGCCTGGCGAATGGCTGACTCCAGAACCCACGGATGAGATGAGCAGACAGCATAGGTGCCCACGGGTGCACCGCCGCGGTTTTGCTCGATGATTCTTTTGAATTCAGCAACGCCGGAGCGCTCAGGCATACGTTGTGCGGAGTAGCCTCCGTCCAAAATGGCAACCAGTCCTACAGCGTACATTTTGCCACGCGACAGCAGCAAGACGGGTCGCATGTGGCCTGGAGGCGGAGTCCACACAAGGCAAAAAAAAAGGACCACCCGAAGGTGGTCCCAAGTCCTACTGGAATGCAGCTTAGAAAATCAACTTGAGCCCGAACTGCAGGCGACGCCGGCCGATGCCGTCGGTAGTGATGTTGCCGGCAAAGGTATCGCCACCGTTCTGGTTGAAGCGGGTGCTGCCAAAGGCGTTTGTGGTGACGCGGTTCACGCGCGGATTGGGTATGCCCAGCCACTGATTGTTGAGCACGTTGAAGGCCTCAGCCTGGAATTGCACCGTCAAGCGCTCGTTGACCTTGGTGTTCTTGAACACCCCCAGGTTGGCAGTACTGATGGGCTGTCCCCGCTCGGTGTTGCGGCCCACTCCCAGAAAGGGAGATCCGAAGAATTTAGCGGAGGTAGGATCGTTGATGATCCAGTGTGCCTGGTTCAAAGCCAGGGGATTGCCGGTAACCAGGTCCATCAGGCCGCAGTTGGGCGCGCTGGCGCTGGTGCACTGGCCCACAGAGGTAAACGGGGCTGCAGGGTTGGAGATGATGGGACGGCAGGCATCGCGGGAAGACCCCGTCCAATCCGTCGGATCGCAGAGCGAGGGACCGGCCGGGTTGGAACCACCAACACGGCTTTCCACCACAGTGTAGGGCTGGCCACTGGTGTAACGGTAGGTGCTATTGATCTGCCATCCGCCGGCAACGTGCCCAAGGAAACCGTGCTGTGCTGTGGCGAAGGGCAGGTCGTAGGTCCAGAGCAGGCCGAGGACGTGGGGGTAATCCAGGCCGCTGAGGCCGCGTTCTCCCGCGCCGATATTGAACGGGTTCTGGGCGAAGGAGTTAGTGTTGCCGCCAGTGCCGGTGGAGAACACTTCGGTGGCATTGTCGATGGTCTTACTGAAGGTGTAAGACACTTGCCCGGTAAACCCATGCCAGTTTTGAATGCGCAACTGGTTCTGTAGCCCGTGATAGAAGGAGAACGCGGTGTTGGCGTACTCCAGAACGTTTTGCCGGGTGCAATCCGCATAGCCGGCAGCGGAGCCGGGTTGGGTGGGATCGTTGCAAGGGGTAAGGCCCGCCGGAATCACGTTGCCGAAGCCGGCCGCGATCAGAGGCTGCAGTGCCGGATTGCCATTGACGGTCTGATAATTGTGAAGTGTGTGATTGCCGACGTAGCGGACCTCGGCTGCGATCTTGCGGCCGACGCGGCGTTGGATGCCCAAATTCCACTGTTCCGAGTAGGGATTGCGGAAGTTAGGGTCGAGCACGGTCTGCGCCGCGAATCCGGGATCGCCCTTGGGAGCGACGGGGAATAGCGCGCCCGCCACATTAGCACCCGTGAAGTCGGTCAGGTTGGGCAAGCCGGGGATGTTCCCCGTAGAAAAGGTGGCGAGGTTCACAAAAGGCGCCGAGCCACCGACATTCAGACCCAGGTTGTAGTAGGCGAAATCATAGGCCATGCGGAATCCGCCGCGGATCACCGTGTCGTCGTTCCCGAACAGCCCGTGGAAAATTCGCGGAGTCCAGGCAAATCCGAACACCGGCCCAAAATTACGGTAGTGGTTAGGTTGCTTGGGCACAGTGGTGCGGCTTAGCGGCAGCGCCGTGTCCCACAGAGGAGCCGGACCAGTCTGCTGGGCGACGCTCAGATCGTGCAGCAGATTGGTGGCTTGCTGGTACCAGTCCCAGCGCAATCCCAGGTTGAGGGTAAGGTTGTCTTTGATTCTCCAATCGTCCTGGAAATACAGACCTATATCATTTTCTTTAAAGCGGAGAACCGGCGGCCCGTACGCAACCTGCGTAAATTCCGATTGGTTGGCCAGCAAAGCGTTGAAGTCGGGGTACTCGAAAAAGCCATTGGCCTCGAATAGGCCGACGTTGGGAGAGCGTTGCTTTTCATATTCCCCGCCTAACTTGACGACATGGCGGCCACGAACCCAGGAAGCATTGTCCTGCACCTGGTAGACATTGATGGTACGGCCCTGGGGAAAGGCTGAATTAACGCCGAACCCGAGGTCGTCGGAAGCATCCAGAAATATCTGCGGGGGGCAGGAAGCGAAGTTGCCGCGCGTGCAGTTGGGAAAGGCTCCCCCTTCGAAGCCCAGGCCCGAACGGGAGTAGCTGAAGCGCAGCTGATTGAGGAAGTTGTCAGTGACAGTGCGAGTATAGTCCAGGCCGATTTGCTGGGAGCGGCCGGGTACATCTACAAAGTCGCCGCCAGCGGCTGCGGCTGCGCCTTCGAATTCCTGGTTGGTGTTGACGCTTTGCTGGAAGATGTAGCGGGCGAACACGCGATCCTTGGATGTGATCTGGAAATCCACGCGCCCGGTAGCCTCGTAATCGTTGAAGATGGAAGGCAAGAAGCGGGTGATGGAGCCGAACTCCACCGGGACGCTTGTCTTGCCGTCGGAAACCGTCCTGGTCTGAATGTTGCCGAAGGTAGGACTACCAGCGGTTACCGCGACAGGTCCGAACTGAGCCAAGGCTGCAACCGCAGGATTGTTGGGAAAAGCAGCCTGCAGCTGCTTAATGCCGTTGGCCGTCGGCGTAGTGGCGGGCGTCGAGGCGCTGGGAGACCCGGCAACGCGCTGGCGTTCAAAATTGCCGGAGCCGAAAAACCAGATCTTATTCTTCTTGATCGGCCCGCCCATGGTTCCGCCAAAGCGGTTGTCAATGAATTTGGAGACGGCCGGCTTGTCGCAAGGAACAGCCGTACTGGAGATCTGGCCGGGTGCGCAGAAGGAATTGCCGTTGGGTCCGGTGAAGTCGGGCGACTTTTCCTGGTTGGCCAGCGAATCGAAGGCGGAGTTCTGATGAAATTCGTAGGCCGTGCCGTGATAGGCGTTGGTTCCCGACTTGGTTATGTAGTTGACTACCGACCCCAGATTACGGCCGTACTCAGCGTCGTAATTGCTGATGACCTGCAGTTCGGCAATGCTGTCCTGGTTGCCGAAGAAAATGGAGGGCCCCCCGATGGTGTTGTCATTGTTGTTCTGACCGTCCAACTGGAAGTTGTTGGATCGGGAGCGCTCTCCGTTAACCGAGATCTCCGCTCCGTTGTTGTTGCTGAATCCTGTGCTGCCTGCGGTGGCGACACCTGGAGCAAAAAGGGCAAAGGAATCGTAGGTGTTGCCCAGGGGAATGCTGGTGATCTGCTTGGTTTCAAAGTTAGCCGAAACCTGGTCGGTGGTGTTCTCTACCAGCGGAGCTGTGCCTTCGACCGTGACAGTTTCGGTTGTCTTTCCAACCTGAAGCCGGACGGTGCCTAAGGATGTGTCTTTGGCCACCAGGACAACGACTCCACTTGAGCGATATTCCGCGAAATCCTTCGCTGTGACAGTAACGTTATATGTTCCTGGCGGCAGCGATAGCAGGGAGATTACGCCGGCAGCGGAACTGACACCCGTGAAAGAGCGATTAGTTTCAATTTGAACCGCGTTCACCGTGGCTCCTGCGACAACCGCTCCGCTCGCATCCGCCACGGTGCCCGATATAGATCCAGTGACAATGCCCTGTCCCAGGGCGACGGCCGCGGCAATCGCAGCGAAGACAATCACTCCAAACAAATGTTGAACTACCTTGCTGGGCATAACACCTCCGGCTTGTGATTTCTAGCAGACAGAATGTCAGTTGTTGGGCATTTGCAATCTTCTGCCCATCCATCCGGAGCAAGGCGCGTAAGGATGTGAGCTAGCCTAATGAGCTACTTACTGTCGAGGGAAAGCGTACGCAGCTCAGGGATGTTGGTATATATATGAATTATTGGACCCAGAAATATGGAATTCAGCAACTAATCAGGGGATATATAAACATAACGTTTGTAACGCTGATGAGTAGTCAAACGAAGTCAGGCGACGCAAAGAAGCCGGCTTCAACAATTCACTCATTCGCGTTTGGCGCTGCCCAACTCAACAACAGTAAGCAGAAGGTATGTTCTTAAAACACAACTACACACATCGGTTACTCAGGTGAGAGTTGTAATATTTCTGTAATCCGCCAGAATCTCTCAAACCATTCCCGATAGCATTCGTCCAATTCCGGTAAATGCCCTCCGCGAGATACACCGGCCTCACCACACGTGGAAACTGGCCTGTTTATTTCCTGTGAAGGTGATGATGCCGGCGTGCGGCGGATGCTTGGGGGATCCATGTCAATTCGGAGCGTGTGCCTGATAGGGGCGCTTCTCAGCTCGTATGTCGTTTGGAGCGCCAACTTGAACGACTTGAACGTGCCAGAGGACGAGTATCAGCGGGAGGCACGCGCCTTGACAGTGGAACGGGTCGCCCCGCTGGCCGCACGCGCCGCTGCGGGAGATCCCCGAGCTCAATGCGTGCTGGGAATTGCTTATGAAGACGGCTTCGCGGTGAAGCAGAATGATGCGGAAGCCGCAAAATGGCTGCGGCGGGCAGCGGAGCAGCGGATTGCCCGCGCCGCTAATGACCTGGGATATCTGTATCAGCATGGAAAGGGCGTTGTCCAAAGCGATGACGAGGCGGTGCAGTGGTACCGGATTGCAGCGGAGCTAAACAATCCAGATGGGCAAACTAATCTTGGTTTCATGTACTCCAACGGCCTCGGTATCAGTCAGGACTTAGCCGAAGCGCTGAACTGGTATCAGCGCGCTGCGGCGCAGGGAGTTCCGGCGGCACAGTTCAATCTGGCCACCTTCTACCGTGACGGGAAGGGCGTGAAGCAGGACTACGCCGCAGCAGCGAAGCTCTTTCGTCAGCCTGCGGAGCAGGGCTACGGGTTGGCGCAGCGTGAGCTGGCTATCCTTTATCAGCACGGACTAGGAGTGCCGCACGACAACAAGGCGGCCCTACGCTGGTTTCAGGCTGCGGCGGAACAAGGTGACGCGTTAGCGCAAACCAACTTGGGATTTGCGTATTTCAGCGGCGCGCTGGGACAGAAGGACTACCGGCAGGCGGTGAGATGGACGGAGCCGGCTGCCTTGCAGGGAATGGCTGAGGCGCAGGCCAATCTGGGCTACATGTACGAGCGTGGGGCGGGTGTAACCGCGGATAGCCGGCTGGCAGCCAGGTGGTATGCCGCGGCGGCCTCGAAGGGTAATGTGATTGCCGAAACCAGCCTGGCGCAGCTTTATTACTCAGGCGAGGGAGTACCGCGGGATTATGACGAGGCGGTGAAATGGTATCGCAAAGCCGCCCAGCAAGGCGACATTCGCGCGGCGAGGAACCTGGGGTATATCTATGCGACCGGCCGCGGAGCACGGCTGGATTATGAAGAAGCTTACAGTTGGTTCCGGCGCGCTATGGCCGCAGGCGACAGTGCCAGCAAGCGCGATTTGGCGAAGCTGCGGCAGATCATGACCTCACGGCAAGTACAAGAGGCGGAATTTCGCTGGTCGGCACAACGATCGGTGCTGCCTTCCTCGCCACCCGCCATGCCTTCGATGCAAGCGTTGCGGGCGGATCAGGGCGGGCGTCCTTGATGATCTACCCTGCATCGCTGCACGGTTAAACCTCAGCCCGGGCGGACCAAGCTGAAACGCCCCAGCATTACTGCACAGGGACGGTTGCGCTTAAGGGGATTCCGCCTATATAGCCGGTAACGGTCAGCGAGCTTGTGCCGGTGGGCACGGTGATGTTCAACGATGTGGAGGAGGCGCCGTTGGGAATGGATGCGCTTGAGGGCAGCACTCCGCCAGGCTTACTTGACAGATAAACGGTTGTGTTCTGAATCGCGCCTTTTGCCAAGCTCAACGTGACGGTCGCCTGCCCGCCGGCAGGGGCGGGATTAGGTGAGATGGTGATAGCACTCAGCGCTTCCAGGACGCAGCTCATATTCTGCAGTTGCTTCGGTGGGGTGGGAGGCGTAGCCCATGGGACATCGGCAAAATCGAAGAACTCCGTCATATCGGGCTGCGCAGCATCACGCGACGTAAGACTCGGCAGGTTAAAGCGCGTTTCTATCAGCTTGAGGACGGCGGTGTAGTCCATGACCGTGTGCGACACGTAATTCTTCCGGGCGAAGGGCGAAATCACAATCAGGGGCACCCGGAATCCAGTGAAGAAGAATCCACAGACCGGATTGCTGGTATTGCCATAGCAGATGTCATTACCGTTCGAACTGGTCTTCAGGTCAGTAGGGTATTCGATGCTATCAGGGGGCGTGGCCGAGTGGGGAGGCACATGGTCATAGAACCCACCTGCCTCGTCAAAGGTCAGCACAAACACTGAGTCCTTCCAGGAGGGACTCGACATCAGAGCGTTAATGAAGCCGGAGACATACGCGGCGCCCGACTGCACATTGGGAGGATTGGTCACATCATCGTCGGAAGAGTGCTCGTCCAGCGCCACTTCGCTGGCAGGCTCCACAAACGCAACCTGGGGCAGGGTACCGTTTTGGATGTCGCTCAAGAGCTGGGCTGTCGGAGCGAATTGATTGGGCAGGTGATTGATCACATATTGCCCATAAGTAAACTGGTTAAGATAACTTTGCGCGTATAAACACGAGGGCGTGGAGCAGCCATGCGCGTCGGGATGAACATAGATTTTCCAGCTTATGCCGTGGTCCTGCAGAAGCTGGATGATGGTTTCGCTCGTTACTTGCGGGCTGTTGCTGTCCTGCAGGGGATAGACGTGGCCGGCTGAGGTCGCGCCGTACAAGTACATGCGGTTAGGCTGAGTTCGGCTCATGACCGGAGAAAACCAGCGGTCTGAAGTGGCAAAGCTCGAAGCCATAAAGTAGTAATAGTTCAGTTGGTCGCCGGTGAAGTAGCCCATGGCGCGATGCCCCAGCACGTCGAAGAAGCCAAAGCCGGCGGCGTCCTTTCCTGCCGTGTGAACGAATCCATCCATAGGAGCGTTGTTGGCATTCGCGGCATCATTGCGATTGCGGTCTACATGGTCCTCATCCCAGGATGGGCTGGGATTTTCCGTGCACGCAGTCGCCAGATTGTAGGCGCCTAAGGTCGCCCCGTTATCGTCTGTGTTGGACGCGCCTGAAGCTTCACCGTCAAAAGTGGTTCCGTTGGTTGCTTGGGGAAACCCATTTTTCTGCCAATAATCCGGGAGATGACCGAAGTAGTGGTCGAAGGAGCGATTTTCCTGGAGCAGGACAATGATGTGGTTGATTGAGCTTAGGTCATGCGTCTGGGCCTGCGTGAAAGCCGCGCTGACGCTTGCGTTTTGGCCGTTGGAGAGGACAACCTGGCAAGTAGCTCCGCTGCAAGCGCCGCCAAAGCCTGAGAAAGAGAACCCCGCGGCCGGTGAAGCGCTCAGGTCAACCGCTGTTCCCGGGGCGAAACCCGCTGCACAGCTTGTTGGGCAATTGATCCCTGCAGGGGTGCTCGTCACCGTTCCGCTGCCGGAAACCGCCACCGTCAACTGAGGGGTAGCAGTGAATGTGGCCGAGACAGATTGGTTGCCGGAGAGCACAAGTTTGCATGACGAACCCGTACATGCTCCGCCGAAACCGGCAAAATTGAAGCCCGACGCAGGAGTAGGGGTAATCGTAACGTTGGTGCCTGGAGCAAAACTGGCTGTGCAAGTGGATGGGCAATTAATACCGGCTGGGTTGCTGCTCACAGTGCCCGTTCCGGACACAGCCACAGTTAGTTGCACCTGCGTAGAGGTTGACGGGCCAGAGCCACCACCGCAAGCAGTCAAAAGCAAAGCCAGGCACAAAGAAAACAGCAACAAAGGGCGCAGAGACACAGGGTAAGAATCCCGCTACTTTCGAAGAGTTGGTTGCGAAACAGCTTAGCTGGGTTGCTTGCCATGTCCCGCTGCAGGAGCATCGGGTGCGGGATGACGGCCGGCGCCCCTGCGGCGATACCGTGGGTGTGTGGTTAACTCACTCGCCAGTGGGAGGTTGGCTGGACGGGCTCTCAATGCGCAGCGACTGTCCCAGCGCGCTCGCCACTGACTTCAGTTGGCGCGCGAGCGCCTGGCTCCAGCGTTCCACGCACTGCTGAGCCGATTCCTGCATCTGCTGCTCAAATAATTGCGTGGTTTGCGCGATCCGATTTTGCAGCACCTCGGAGATCGAGACCTCGAGTTCTCTCTGTGTATGCTTCAGCCGTGTGCAGGCGTCGTCGAGTTGGGTAGCCAGAGTTTGCGCATTGCGGGTTGTCAGTTGTTCGAGCAAGACATCGGCGGCGCCTTCAAGTTCGGCTCTGGTGATAGCAGCGACTTCGCTGGCCATTGCCGCCAGGCGCGCCTCGAAGTCTGATTCCAGGCGACGGGCTGATTCGTCGAGCTTTGCCAGCCGATTTTCCACCGCGGCGATTTGTATTCTCACGCGCGACCAGTCTTCTGAGACGACGCCCTGCAGTTGCTGGATCTCCTGTTGCTGTTTCTGGTGTTCCGATTCCAATTGTCGGTGAAGAGAGCCCACTAAGTCTTCGCCTTGCTGGCTGAGCCGTGTCTCTGCCGCTGCCACGTTCATTTGGAACTGTTCGACGGCGCTGCGGAACTGCTGCTGCAGATCCTCGGCAATTCCATCAGCCAAGGCCTGGGCACGTTGTTGAGCCTGCTTAAGCTCATCTGACGCGTGTTGCTGTAATTGATTTTGCGCCTCGCTTAAGTTTCGCTCTATGGCGGCATGCGCCGTCCCCAGCACTCGGTCGGACTCTTCGCGGGCCATCTGCAGGGCTCGTTGCCCGATATCCTGACGCAGCCGTCCCCACAGTTCCTGTTCGAGCTCGGGAGGAATGTGCGACAGTGAGACCTCGAATCGGCTGCGGTTCGTCTCCCGCTGAGCCACCTTTTCCCGGAGCGTGGCCAGTTCCGCCTGCAATGGCTGCAGCAGAGGGGCCACCATCTTCTGCAGGCGGTCAGCGGTGATCTGCTGATCCGAGGCATCAGAGGGGTGGCGCAGACCAACTGACGGACTATGCAGCTTTTTGTCGGGCGTGAGCTGTGGCTTCATGGCTAGCGTCTGCTCGTGTGGGTGTACCCAGTCTTCCGGGCAGGGATTCAACCCCCAGAAATTGTCGGGCGCATCCAGTTGCGCGCCCAGTCTCCAGGCCTCAGGCTTGGAGCCAATGCGCTGGCAATCAATGATGCGGGCCATCATTTGCCGGCCATCTTTGGTGTGGAAGTGCACCGGGATACCGGCTTTCACTTCCATGGGCGACCGTATGGCGCAACCGTGGGCGTTGACCACCAGAGTTTCGCATACCTCGGAGAAGTCATTGCTAGGGTCCAGGCTGGTCACCAGAAGAGGGACCGCGATCGGCACTCTCGAGCTGCGTCGTGATGCGGAAGATGCGTTGTATTCCTGCATAATTATGTTCTCTGTTCTTTGAGCCGTCGCACGATCAAAAGTACGATCGCGACTAACTGTCCTCAAACCGAGCTCTGCCTCCCATTGTGGGGCGTAACATAGCCAGGGTATCCAGCAGAACCGAGCAATACGCTTTTGCACTTTCCTCCGTCAAAGAACTCTCGTCTTCCACCCACGGCCGCAGGCGCTCCATGGCCTTGGCGCTAATGTAGATATTGTGCTGGTTGGGTCCCTCGACGCTGGGCGGACGCCATGCGGTATGAAGGGTTCCGGCAGACTGCGCCCGCAACAGACCGGCAATGTGCTGCAAGGACCTGCCAATGTTAGCTAACAGGAACAGCAGGATGAGGGCGAACACTCCGGCAGCAGTGCTGTTCAACCACAGAGCGCAGGCTGCGGCGCCCGCGATGATTCCAATGAGGGGAAGTGCTTTGCGAACCGATTGCCGGGAGAGGTAACGCTTCACGCCCGCGTTTTTCAGGAGCCTGCGAATACGCTGCTCTAATCCCAAAAATTTGTCGCCGCACCAACCGGATATGCTGCTCGCCAAGCCTCGAGCGGAGTTTTGTGTGGTGCTGTGCATGGTGTCCATCTCCGGAGTGCCAAAACGGATTCTAGGATGAGGTTGGTACTAATCCCATGTAACGAAAGGAGT
>DATEGM010000051.1:0-2694 GCA_035280085.1 Terriglobales bacterium | reverse complement strand
TTGCGATTTTTCCTCTTTGCAGTCCACCACCATGCCGGTGGGCATGTGCGTGATCCGAACGCCGGAGTGGGCTTGTGACTCCCCGGGCGCGATGTAGGTGTCTAACTGAAGCTGCTTAGGGTCGATCTCGCCGTCGGATTTGCCGGCCCGCTTCATCACCCAGCAGCCGGCGTTTTTGCCCTGGGTTTCGTAGTAGAGCACGCCGTGCTCTTTCAGCTTCTGGAACGCGGCCTCCCAGAAGTGCAGGCGCAGGATTTCGCTCTCGCGGGGCAGGAAGTCATACTCAATCTCCAGCCGCTCCATGGTTTCCAGGTGCAGCCTGATGATGGCGGTGGAGATGAGTTCGGCCATCTCCGCCAAATCGTTGCCGCCCTGCTCGATGGCATGCAGCGCTTTGCCGCGGGAGTCCAGATTCTTCTTGTCCTGTTCATACCAATGCGAGACGCGGGCGTAGAGGTCCCAGCAGTAATAGTCGAAGCGCGGCTTGGGGGCGGCGATGAGCGCCTGCACGTCCTTCTTTGTCTTCTTCTCCAGCTGAGTGAAGCCCACGACCACGTCGGCGACCTGAACTCCGGTATTGTCAATGTAGTTCTGGATGTCCACGGTGTGGCCGGCAGCGCGCAGCAGGCGGACAAAGGTATCGCCCAGGATGGCGTTGCGCAGGTGGCCGATGTGCGCCGCCTTGTTGGGATTGATGCTGGTATGCTCGACCAGAATTTTGCCCGGCTGGGGCCCGGGCTCGAGTCCCTTCCCTTCCGCCAGCGTCCGCGCCATCTGTCCCCGGTCAACCCGGGCGTTGATGTAGCCCGCTCCCGCCACCTCCAGTCCTTTGAACCCTTCGATGGGGCCGATGCCGGCGACGATTTCTTCTGCAATCTTTCGCGGCGCTTTGCGCAGCTTTTTAGCTAATTCGAAGGCCAGAGGCAGGGCGTATTCGCCTAATTCCACCCGCGGCGGCTGCTCAATGACGATGCTGGGGAGGTCGAGGTCGTACTGGCGGCGCAAGAAGGCCCGCACCTGCTCAGAAAGGCGTTGCTGGAGTTGTTTGTACAAGTGAAGATGAGTCCGTAAATTGTTGAGGAAAAAAGCGATTATAGCAAAGCGAGCAGCCCGCTTCGGTTTGACGCCAACTGTGCCCTTCCCTATGATGAAGGTTTCGGTAATCTTCTCTATTCTCGATAGATAGCCATGCGTATTGCCTACCTTGACTGCTTCTCCGGCATAAGCGGCGACATGTTTCTGGGCGCACTGGTGGATGCAGGGGTGCCGGCGGAGTTGCTGGAGAAGACGGTTGAGGCGCTGGGGGTGGGCGCCCGGGTGGAAGTTTCGCGAGTGAACCGCAGCGGGATTTCAGCCACGAAGGTGGATGTTTATTCCTATGGCGAGAAGGACTTGCCGCGCGAAGAGTTTGAGAAAAGCAGGAGTCAGGAGTCGAAAAGCGGGAGTCGGGAGTCGGGAGTCGGGAGTCAGCACGGCGCGCAGCGGCATTCGCATCCGCTTAAGAATCGGCACGGCCATGAGAGAGAAACTGAGTCGCGGGCGGGGGCGCCCCGGCCACAAGAGCATGGAGATGAGCACGGCCATGGGCACGACGATCGGCACGAGCATGGGCGGGGGCTGAAGGAGATTCGGGAGATCATCGGAGTAGCAAGAGGAATCTCGGAGACGGCAAAGAGTATGGCCACAGCTATCTTCGAAAACCTGGGTGCAGCGGAGGCCAAAATCCACCATGTGCCCATCGAAAAAGTCCACTTTCACGAAGTGGGCGCAGTGGATGCGCTGGTGGACATCTGCTGCGCGGCGGCGGGAGCTGAGGCTCTGCACGTGGAGGAATGGATTTGCTCGCCGCTGAACGTAGGCGGCGGAACTGTGGTGTGCGCGCACGGGACGTTTCCCATCCCCGCGCCGGCAACTCTGGAACTGCTGAAGGATGCGCCGGTGTACTCTTCCGGGCCGCAGAAGGAGCTGGTGACACCCACGGGGGCGGCGATCGCGAAGACTCTGGCTAAACGCTTTGCGGAGTTTCCCAGCATGAAGGTTGCGGCCACCGGCTACGGCGCGGGCACGCGCGACTTCCCCGGCTACCCCAATGTGCTACGGCTGACGGTGGGCGAGTCGGGCGCCGCGGCGCATGCGGCAGCTGAGGAAGCGATTGCGGTGCTGGAAGCGAGCATTGATGACTTGAACCCGCAGGTGTTCGGCTACGTGATGGAACGGGCGCTGGCGGAAGGGGCGCTGGACGCATTCGGCACGCAGTTGCAGATGAAGAAAAACCGTCCGGGCATGCTGCTGACGATACTGGCTAAGCCGAGCGATGCGGAGCGGCTGGCCAAGCTGATTTTCGCTGAGACTTCCACGCTGGGCGTGCGCATGCGGCAGGAGCAGCGGCGGGCGCTGGGGCGGCGCTGGGTGAGCGTGCAGACGCGCTGGGGCGAAGTGCGGATGAAGGTGGCAAACCTGAACGGCAGCATCACCAACTACGCCCCGGAGTATGAAGACTGCCGCAAGATTGCCGGCGAGCAGCACCTGCCGCTGAAGAGCGTAATACAGGAAGCGATTCGCGTTTACCTGGCAGGCGCGGAACCCCATCAGCATGGCTAACAAGTTCTACATCACCACCCCGATTTACTACGTCAACGCGCGCCCCCACATCGGACACGCCTATACCACCATTGTGTGCGACGCGCTGGCGCG
>DATEGM010000050.1:0-2995 GCA_035280085.1 Terriglobales bacterium | reverse complement strand
GAGGCGGTGCTGCAGGTCCGACGCGCCCTGGGCCGTGTCCACCATTTTGAGCCGGATGACAAGGACGCGCTCTTCATCTGGGACACCATGGAGGGGGCCAAGCTGGTGAGCCGCATTTTTGACGTGATCACCATCTTTTTCACCTGTGTTGCCGTCGTGACTCTCTGCCTGGGCGGCATCGGGGTGATGAACATCATGCTGGTTTCGGTGAGCGAGCGCACCCGCGAAATCGGCATGCGCAAGGCGATTGGCGCCACCAAGGCCGATATTCTCAGGCAGTTTTTTACCGAGGCCGCCATGCTGACCGTGTTCAGCGGCGCGGTTGGGCTTAGCGTGGGGATCGGGCTGTGCCTGGCGATGGGCGCGCTTCCCTTGCCTGATTTTGTGCCCCACCCCATCATTTCCTCGCTGTCGCTGGTGGCTTCCGTGCTCACGCTTTCCCTGATTACGGTAACGGCGGGAGTGTACCCGGCACAGCGGGCCGCAGCCATGGAACCGATTGAATCGCTGCGCTATGAATAACCTGCTCGCCTTCCGCCTTGTCATACGTCTTTCCAGTGGAGGAAAGTAATGCGCGACCGCAAAAGCTCGTTGGTAATTTTGGCCGCTGCCCTGGCAGCGCTGTTCTGGATTTCGACAATTCCCGCGCAGGCCGCCGCCCGCGGCTCTTTTCAGCGCACCCTGACCGTGACGGGACCGGTGGACCTCGACGTCAGCACCGGCTCCGGCGACATTGAGGTCCGCAGCGGCGCGGTAGGCTCCGTGCAGGTGACCGGCCGCATCAAGGTGAGTGGTTGGGGCGACAATGGCGAGGAGAAGGTCCGCAAGCTGGAGCAGAACCCGCCCGTCGAGCAGAACGGCAACAGCATCCGCGTCGGCTACATCCAGGATCCGGAACTTCGGCACAATGTTTCCATTGACTACACGGTCGTGGTTCCGCAGGCGACCAGCCTGACCTCGCACACCGGCTCCGGCGACCAGAAAATAGATGGCATCAAGGGCCCGCTGGAAGCGCGTTCCGGCTCCGGCGATATGCACATTTCCAGCATTGGCGGCCGGGTGGAAGCTCATACCGGTTCCGGCGACCTGCAAATGACCAGCGTTAATGGAGACGTGCGCGCCCGCACCGGGAGCGGCAATATTCAAGGAGACGGAGTGGCGGGCGCTTTCGACGCGGAAACCGGCAGCGGCGATGTTGGCCTGCGGCAGACCGCCTCGGGCGAGGTACGCGTCCGCACCGGCTCCGGCGGGGTTGACCTGCATGGGGTAAAGAGCATGGTGAATGCCGATACCGGCAGCGGCGACGTAAACATTGAAGGCACCCCTGGCGGCGAATGGAGGCTGAGCGCCGGCTCCGGCACCATTAAGCTGCGAATCCCGCGCGAGGCGGGGTTTGACCTGGATGCTTCCACCAGTTCAGGCGACATCGAGCTAGGCCACTCCGTTGCAGTTTCCGGCAACATCTCCCGCCATTCGATACATGGGAAGGCGGGGAACGGCGGCAGCCTGATTGAGGTGCGCACCGGGTCAGGAAATATTGAGATTGAGTGAACTGGCACCCGGTTTCTCCTGGCGAGGGTGGAGCAGGGCCTTGGCCCTGCATTTAAGTGGCTCAGGACCAACGGCTTTAGCCGCTGGGGTATCTGTTCAGAGTGGAAGACGTGAAAGTACCTCAGAGGCTAAAGCCAGCTTCCAAAGGGACCGCTTTTTGCAGGCCTGAAGGCCTGCTCCACCCATATTCATCAAAAGGGTTTCGGCTGAAAGAAGAGTTTCAAGTTTCCCTGGGAGTGATTTTGAAACTCGAAACTTGAAACTGGAAGCCAGCCAGCTCCGTACTAATACTTAGGGAAACTCTGATTACATATGACACAACAAACGCAAGCTTAGGGAACCTACTCCCATGATGCTTAAAGAGCTCATCCTGCAAGGCTGGCAAGCGCTGATGCGCAACAGCTTGCGCTCCATCCTGACCATGCTGGGCATTACCTGGGGGCTGGTTTCGGTGGTGATCCTTCTCGCCTATGGGCAGGGGCTGGGCGGCGGCGTGCTGGCGGCGTTTTCCGCCATGGGCAACGACGTGATCGTGCTCTGGCCGGGCCAGACCAGCATGCAGGCGGGCGGGCAGCGCGCCGGGAAAAAGGTCAAATACGAATACGCCGATATTGAAGCCATTCGCGCCGACGTGCCCCTGGTGCGCGCCGTGAGCGCCGAATCCACCGACCAGCTGCCCTACAAGGTGGGCACGCGCGTCGTCTCCATCCAGACCCGGGGCGTGGAATTGCCCTACGGGCAAATGCGCCGCCTGGAGATTGAGGACGGCCGTTACTTCGACGCCTCCGACTTCGCCGAGCACCGCCGTGTGGTAATCCTCGGTTCCGAGGCCAACAAGAAGATTTTCCAGGGCGCTCCCGGGGTCGGCCAGTCGGTCGAAATCGGCGGGCAGATGTTCGACGTAATTGGGGTGATGAAGCAGAAGATTCAGGATTCCATGTATGAGGGCCCTGACAATCAAGATGGCTTCATTCCCTTCGCGTGCTACCGCGACTTGAAGAGCCAGCGCGACCCCGACATGATCGTGTTTCAGCCGCTGGACCCTGCGCTGGATACCAAGACCCTGGCCGCGGTGCGCGAGGTAATAGGCCGCCGCCATCATTTCAACCCCAAGGACGACAAGGCCACGCCGGAATGGAACACCATTGAAACCAAGAGCATGATTCGCGCCTTCAGCCTGGGCCTGCAGGTGCTGCTGGGCGTGATTGGCGCCCTCACCCTGGGCGTGGGCGGGGTGGGAGTGATGAACATCATGCTGGTTTCGGTGACTGAGCGGACCAAGGAAATAGGATTGCGCAAGGCCTTAGGCGCCAGGCGTTTACATGTACTTACTCAGTTTTTGCTGGAAGCTTTGGTTTTGACCTTCATGGGCGGCGTGGCCGGTGTTGTGCTCTCGCTGGTTCTCACCTATGCCATCCCTCCTCTACCCCTCTACAGCGCGCTG
>DATEGM010000049.1:0-3142 GCA_035280085.1 Terriglobales bacterium | reverse complement strand
ATCACCTGCGAAATGGCCAGCCGCATTTCTCCCGGCGCCGTCGGGGCTTGCCCTTCCACCGTGACTCGGGTACGGTCCCAATTCCAGTCGGAAGGCAAGCTGTTCACCACGGCCGCCGATTCCACTCCCGGCAGCCCTTGGATCCGCTCCATCACCTGGCGGTAGAACTCGCGTATCTGCGGCTTGCTGCCGTATTTGGCCGCCGGCAGCGTGATGTGGAAGGTCAGCACGCCGGCGCGATCAAATCCCTGGTCCCGCTGCATGAGAGAACGGAAGCCCTTCACCATCAGCCCGGCGCCCACCAGCAGAACGATAGCCAGCACTACTTCTGAAACCACCAACAGCGCGCGCAGGCGATGCCGTCCCGGCGCGCTGCTCCCGCCGCGCACGCCCTCTTTTAGAGCTTCACTCAGGTCGGGCCGCGCTACCTGCAGCGCCGGCGCCAGCCCGCTGAGTACGCCGGCCAATCCACCCAGCAGCAGGGTGAACACCAGGACGCGGTAATCCAACTGGATATGCTTCAGCCCGGGTACGTGCTCCACGATGAAAGGCGGCACACTATGCATTAGCAGCGGCAGCCACCAACTGGATATGAGCAACCCCGCTCCCGCTCCCAGCGCGGCCAGCAGCACGCTCTCCGCCAACAGATTCTGGACAATGCGCCCGCGGCTGGCGCCCAGCGCCGTACGCAGGGCCACTTCCTTGCCGCGGGCCGTCGCCCGCGCCAGTTGCAGATTAGCAACGTTGGCGCAGGCCAGCAGCAGCACAAAAATGGCCGCCCCCAGCAGCACCATCAGGAATTGGCGCGAACCCTGGCTGAGGTCCTCCACCATGCCCACCAGGCGCACGCTGTGCCCGGCATTGGTCTGCGGGAATTCTCTGCCCTCGCGGGCGGCAATTGCCGACAAGTCATTTTCCGCCTGCGCCGGGGAAACTCCGGGCTTCAGCCGGCCCAGCACTTGCAGGTAGTGATCGTTGCGATCGGCTGCTTCCGCGCCGCTCAGGATGAGAGGAGCCCACCCCTGCGCTCCAGGAGGAAAATCGAAATCCCGCGGCATGATGCCCACCACCGTGCGCGCCTGGCCATCGAACTCCAGAGTCTTGCCCAGCAGCGCGCGGTTCGCACCCAGACGCTGCTCCCAGAATCCCTGGCTGAGCACAACCACAGGAACGCGGCCAGGCGTGAAATCTTCCGCACCCAGCGCTCGACCGAACGCCGCCGGCATTCCCAGGAGGCGGAAGAAATCGGCCGTAACCTGATAGCCTTCTACCCGCTCCGGCGCCCCAGCCCCGGTCATGTTGGCGTTCCAACCGTGCATAGCCGCTAATTGCTGAAAACTTCGGCTCTGCTCCTGCCAATCGCGGAAATTGGCCGCCGCCGCGCTGGCCCGATGGATGTTCTGCTTGGGGGCCGTCTCCCAGATGTTCACTATGCGATTAAGTTGCGGAAACAGAAACGGCTGCAGCAGCATGCCGTTGATGCTGCTGAAGGTCACGGTGTTGGCGCCAATCCCCAGCGCCAGCGTGATCACCGCCACCGCGGTGAAGCCAGGCGACTTCCTCAGCATGCGCAAACCGTAGCGAATGTCCTGCAGCAACGTTTCCATAATCACTCACTGGGGTACCCCGCCCTTTGCGGTTTCTGCAAAGGTTGGGAAAGTCCCTACTCGTATCTCAGCGCCACCATCGGATCCACCCGGGCGGCGCGCCAGGCTGGTATGTAGCTGGCGATCAGCGTAACCACTGCCAGCACCAGCGCCACCGCGGTAAAGGTGATCGGATCGTAGGCGCTGACGTCGAACAGCAGTCCCTTCAAGGCGCGAGTGGCCGCCAATGCCGTGACCGCGCCCACGGCGATGCCGACCAGCGCCAGCCACATCGCGCTGCTCAGAACCATGCCTAAGACTTTCCACCGGCTGGCCCCCAAAGCCATGCGCAGCCCGATTTCGTGCGTGCTTTGCGTCACCGCATAAGAAATCACGCCGTAGATGCCGATCGCCGCCAGCGCCAGCGCCAGGCCGGCGAAAACTCCCAGCAGCAGCCGGGTGAACCGCCGCGCCGCCAGCGAATCTTTAATCAGGTCCTGCATGCTTTCTTCGTCGTACATCACCATGCTTCCGTTGATGCCGCCGATGACCCGCTTTACCGCCGGTACTTCGGAGTAGGGATCGCCGGCGGCCCGCAGGACGTACGCGCCATCCTTGGACGCCAGGTCCATCACGCTGTCCGGAAACTGGCGGAACGGGATGTACATCTGGGAGTGGACCTTCGCAGTAGCATCTGCGTCCAGCCCCCAATGCTTGATATGGCCCACAATACCTACCACCTCGCATTGCATCGGGAGGAGCTCGAAGTTAACGTGCTGGCCCAGGGGATCCTGGCCGGGGAATGCCTTGCGCGCCATGTCCTGATCAATGTCCATCACGCAGGCGGTATGCTCGTTATCCTGCGGCGTCAGATATCGCCCGCGCAGCAGCGGAATGCGCATGGCGCTGAAGTAGCCGGCATCAATGCCATAGAAGAGCGCCATGTCCATCTGGCCTTGCTCTGCCGGTTTGGGACGGCCTTCCACCCAGTATGGCAGCTCGGAGTCGCCGTTCATGGGCAGGCCGCCGAACACAACGCTCACGGCCTTGACCCCGGGAATGGAATTCAACTGCTGCATGGTGGCGGCAAAACCGTTGCGAATTTCCGCCGGCGTGCCATGCACCGCGGGCGAACCGGCGACGCTGAAGGTCAATACATGGTTGGGATCGAAGCCGGGATTCACGCTCCAAAGGCGCGACATGGTGCGGATCATCAGTCCGGCGGAGGCGGCCAGCACCAGTCCCAGCGCTACTTCCACCACCACCAGCGTGCGCTGCAACCCGTGGCGGCGGGTAGTGCCGCGGCCGGCTTCCTTAAGAGTTTCATTCAGATCAGCGCGCGAGCTTTGCAGCGCCGGGATAACGCCAAAGAGCAGACTGGCAAGAATGGAAATCAGCGCGGTAAAGGCCAGCACTGCCGAATCAAGATGCACCTGATCGGCCCGCGGCAGAACGTCGGCCAAACGGGAGACAAACATCCCGTTCAGCGAAACTGCAACCGCCAATCCCAGCGCCCCGCCCGCCAGGGCCAGCAGCAGGCCCTCGGTCAGCAACTG
>DATEGM010000048.1:0-6227 GCA_035280085.1 Terriglobales bacterium | reverse complement strand
GAGTCGGCACCCACGGGTGGGCGCGTCCCTGCTTTTTCGCCGCGAGGCGGAAGGTAATGGCGCGGACATCGCGCCTCCTCTGAACGGGAACTCGCGCCCCGTGCAGCCGTTCTCCTGGGAGGGAATCGAGAGAGACAAAGTAGACGTGCTCTTCCTGGCCACGCCTCATGAAGTGTCGCGCACGCTAGCGCCGGAGGCTCTGGAGCGGGGCCTGCGAGTTATTGACCTGAGCGGCGCGTGGCGGCTGAAGCGTGAGGCGCACCGCGCGATCTACGGCTTCTGCGATTCCGACCCGCAGAAGGCGGCCTGCCTCACCGATACGGCGGTTTACGGTCTGCCGGAGCTTAACCGCGAGTACATTGCAGGGGTGCAATTGGTGGCCAATCCCGGCTGCTATGCGACCTCGGTAATTCTGGCACTAGCACCTTTACTGCGCGCAGGCATGGTAGATCGCGAGCGCGGCATCATTTCCGATTCCAAGTCCGGTGTTTCAGGAGCAGGCAAGGAGCCGAACGCGCGCACGCACTTTGTATCGGTGGCCGACAATCTTTCCGCCTACGCGGTTTTTGGCCACCGCCACGTAGGCGAGATCCTGGAGCAACTAGGGCTGGAGTCGGCGGAATTCACCTTTACGCCGCACCTGCTGCCCATTCCGCGCGGCATCCTCTCCACCATTTACCTGCGTCTGCGGCAGCCCGCAACCGCCAACGAGGTGGAGGCCTGTTTCCGTGACTTCTATGCCGGGCGGCCGTGGGTGCGCATATTTACCCCGCCCCAGCTGCCGCAAATCCAGTTATCGCTGCATAGCAATTACTGCGACATCGGCTTCTGCCTGGCTCCGGATCGGCAGCGCATGGTGCTGATTTCCTGTTTGGATAACCTGCTGAAAGGCGCGGCTGGGCAGGCTGTGCAGAACATGAACCTGATGTTCGGCTGGAACGAGAAAGAGGGCCTGAATTGAAGGTTGTGATCAAGATTGGTGGCGCAGCGCTGGAGAATGAGGCGACTCTGCGCAGCTGTGCCCAGGCCATAGTGGAGTTGGCAAGGGACGGCCACAGGATCGCCGTCGTGCACGGGGGCGGCTCCACCCTGACCCGCACTCTGCAACAGCTGGGAAAACAGAGCGCGTTCGTGAACGGCCTGCGCGTTACTGACGCGGAGACGCGTGACGTGGCACTGATGGTGCTGGCGGGCATGGTGAATAAGAAAGTGGTGGCGGCCATCAGCGCCACCGGGCAGCCCGCGGTGGGCCTGTGCGGCGGCGACGGCATGAGCTTTCGCGCCCGTAAGAAAGAAAACAGCGGCTGCGACCTCGGCTATGTGGGCGAGATTGCCGCGGTTGAGTGCCGCTGGCTGGAGGCGATCTGGTCACAAGGCGGCATTCCCGTGATCGCCAGCGTGGCCCTGGGTTCCGACCGCGAGTACTACAACATTAACGCCGACCAGATGGCGGCGGCGTGCGCCGTGGCCTGCCAGGCCAACGCGCTGATTTTTCTCACCGATGTGCCGGGAGTGAAAGGCGCGGACGGCGCGGTGATTCACTGGCTGGATGTAAAGCAGGTGCCGCAAATGGTGAAACAGGCGGTGATTGCGGGCGGCATGCTGCCCAAACTGGAGGCCTGCGGGCAGGCGCTGAAGCGCGGCGTAGGCCGGGTGCGGATTCTGCCGGCGGCACAGGCTGAGGTGCTGGGACAGTTTTATTTTTCCAAGGTGGAGTGCGGGACCGAGGTGATAGGAGCATAAGCCTTACGAAACGCAAGGTCCTTCGACTCGGACGCGGATTGTTGTACCGCGTCCTCGCTCAGGATGACATTCGTGGGAAGGGAGCAGGACATGAGCAGCCAAGCAATCCACGCGACCAGGGTAACGCCCACAGGGACGCCGCCAGCGGCTACAACGTTCTGGCCGCGAGACCTGGTTTCGGTGCGCGACTTGTCGCCGCAAGAGGTGCGGGCAGTGCTGGACCTCGCAGGCCTGATCAAGCAGCGGCCCGCGGATTTTCGCGGAGCCCTGGCAGGCAAGCAGATGGTGCTGTTTTTTGAGAAGCCGTCGCTGCGCACTCGCCTGACGTTCGAGGCAGGCATGGCCAGCCTGGGCGGGGTCTCCTTCTTCGTTGACCAGACGGCCAGCCGCCTGGGCGCGCGCGAGTCGTTGAGCGACATCGCCCACAACCTGGAGCGCTGGGTGGATGTGCTGGTGTTGCGTACCTTCGATCATGGAACGGTGGAAACCCTGGCGGCCCACGCCTGCATTCCGGTGGTCAACGCGCTGAGCGACGTGGAGCATCCCTGCCAGGCCCTGGCCGACTACTTCACGCTGCAGGAACGTTTCGGCGACCTGCGCAAGATCAAGCTGGCCTATGTCGGCGACGGCAACAACGTGGCCCACTCGCTGCTGCTCACCTGCGCCTGCCTGGGCTCAACCATCCGCATGGCCACTCCTCCGGGGTACGAGCCGGCGGCGCAAGTGGTGGCGGATGCACACGCGATCGGCCGCGAAACCGGCGCCAGAATTGAGCTTGGCTCCGATCCCGAGGCGGCGGTGCGCGGCGCTGATGCGGTTTACACCGATGTGTGGGCCAGCATGGGCAGGGAGCAGGAGGCAGAAGAACGGGCCGCGATCTTTGCTCCCTATCAGGTAAATGAAGACCTGATGCACGCGGCGGCGGAGCACGCCGTGTTCATGCATTGTCTGCCGGCGCACCGAGGCTGTGAAGTCACCGACGCGGTGATTGATTCGCCGCGCGCCGTCGTTTTCGATCAGGCGGAGAACCGCCTGCACGTGCAGAAAGCCATTCTGCTATTGCTGCTGGGCGGCGGCATGAGCCGCTTGCCCAGAGGGAGCGCGCATGCCTGAAAAAGTGGTGCTGGCCTACTCCGGCGGCCTGGATACCTCCATCATCATTCCCTGGCTGAAGGAAAACTATGCTTACGAAGTGATTGCGATGGTCGGCGATGTCGGCCAGGGCGACGACATTGAAGCGGTGGTCGAGAAGGCCTACGCCACCGGGGCCAGCAAGGTGGTGGTGGAGGATTTGCGGGAGGAGTTCCTCACTGGCTACGTCTTCCCTGCCCTGAAGGCGGGCGCGGTGTATGAGCACAAATACCTGCTGGGAACATCGCTGGCGCGACCGGTTATTGCCCGGCACCAGGTAGAAGTAGCGTTGCGCGAGGGTGCGACTGCCCTGGCTCACGGCTGCACCGGAAAAGGCAACGATCAGGTGCGCTTCGAGCTGGCCTACCAGGCCCTGGCGCCGCACCTGAAGGTGATCGCGCCGTGGCGGGAATGGGAGCTGAAATCGCGTGAGGATTGCCTGGACTACGCCGAGCAGCACGGCATTCCGGTGGCCGCCAGCCGGGAGAAGATTCACAGCCGCGACCGCAATTTGTGGCACATCTCGCACGAAGGAGGCGAACTGGAAGAAGCGGGCAACCCGCCTCTGCCCACCACATGGCAGCTCACTCGATCGCCGCAAGAAGCGCCCGACCGCGAAGAGCAGGTAGAGATTGGCTTCGAGAAGGGCGTGCCGGTATCTGTGAATGGGATGGAAATGGATCCGGTGTCGCTGGTAGAGCTGCTGAACGAAATTGGCGGGCGCAACGCGATTGGCCGCATTGACCTGGTGGAGAACCGTTTCGTGGGCATCAAGTCGCGCGGGTGTTATGAAACGCCTGGTGGCACCCTGCTGCTGACCGCACACCGCGAACTCGAGGCGCTTTGCCTGGAGCGCGACCTGATGCACTTCAAGCAGCAGATAGCGCTGAAGTACGCGGAGATGGTCTACTTCGGCCTGTGGTTCACGCCGCTGCGGGAGGCACTGGAAGCGTTCGTGGAGAGCACGCAAAAAGAGGTTACAGGGAGCGTGACCCTCGGTCTTTACAAGGGGAACATTGCGATCGCCAGCCGCCACTCGGAGCACTCGCTGTACCGTACCGACCTGGCCGCATTCACTATGGGCGACAGCTACGACCAGAAAGACGCGGCCGGCTTTATCCGCATTCTGGGGCTGCCGGCACGCTCGCGCAGCCAGGCGCGCATCGAGGTGGCGAAATGAAGATGTGGTCGGGGCGGTTTCGCCAGCCGCTGGATAAAGATTTCGAGCGCTGGCAGCGGTCCTTCCCTTTTGACCAGCGTCTGCTGGCCCAGGAGGTGGCCGCCAGCCGCGTCCACGCCCAGGCCCTGCAGAAGGCGGGCATGATTTCGACGACCGAGCTTCACGCCATCACACAGGCTCTGGCGCAGATTGTAGAGAAAACGGCCGCCTCCCCGGGATTCCTTTATGACGATAGCGCCGAAGACGTGCACCACTTCGTGGAGACAAAGCTGGTTGGGCTGATCGGTGAAGCCGGCTACAAGCTGCACAGCGGGCGCAGCCGCAATGAACAAATTGCCACCGATTTGAGACTTTACGTGCGGCACGCGGTTGACCAGGCACGCTCACAAATTGGCGACCTGATCGCAATCCTGCTGGTCCGCGCCGAACAGGCGGGGGGCGCCGCCATGCCCGCTTACACCCACCTGCAGCGGGCCGAGCCTGTGGTAGTAGCGCACTGGCTGCTGGCCTACGTGGAGATGCTCTTTCGCGACCTGGAACGACTGACCGATTGCCGCAAACGCACGAATTTGTGTCCGCTGGGCTCGGGGGCGGTAGCTGGAGCCACACTGCCCCTGGACCGCGAGCGCATGGCCGAACAGCTCGACTTTGACGGGCCCACCAGCAATAGCCTGGACGCGACCACCGACCGCGATTTCATCCTGGAGTTCGTGCACGCGTTGCTGCTCCTCAGCCTGCACCTGAGCCGTTGGGCGGAAGAGATGCTCCTGTTCTCCACTCAGGAATACGGGTTTGTGTTCCTGCCCGAGAAATACTCCACCGGTAGCAGCGCCATGCCGCAGAAGAAAAATGCCGACCTGCTGGAGCTGGCGCGTGGCAAGGCCGGGCGAATCGCGGGCGACTTGAATGCGCTGGTGCTGGTTCTGAAGGGGCTGCCGCTGGCCTACAACAAGGATCTGCAGGAAACACAGGAGCCGCTGTTCGACGCTGCCGAGACCATGTTGTCCCTTCTGCCGCTGGTGGCGGGCTGGATGCAGGAAGTGGAATTCAACTATGCGCGCATGCAGGAGGCGGCGCAATCGGGCTCGCTCAATGCCTGGGCGGCCGCCACCTACCTGGCCGAGCATGGTGTTCCTTTCCGCCTGGCGCATGAACGGGTCGGAAACGCGGTGCGGCTCTGCCTGGAAAAAGGCTGCGAGTTGCAGGAGTTGACGCTGGAGGAACTACGGCAGTTCAGCCCGGAATTCGAGCAGGACATCTACGCGGGGCTTTCCGTGGAGAGCGTGCTTGCGCTGCACGATGTACATGGCGGCACGGCGCCCGCACGGGTGAAGCATGCCATTGCTGAGGGCAAGAGGAAACTAGCCGCGATTCGCGAGGAGGCTCATGCGCACGCGTGACGCGGTGCTGGCCGACGCGCAGTCCATTCACGACCTGATCAGCACCTACTCTGGCGACGGCACGCTTCTGCCCAGGCGGCTCGCGGAGATCTGCGAGAACATCCGCGACTTTGTGGTGGCGGAGGAGGCGGGGCAGATCATCGGTTGTGGGGCGCTGCATCTCTACGGCCCGCACCTGGCGGAGGTGCGCTCGGTGGCCGTGTACCCGCACCATCGTGGCAGCGGAGCCGGCAAGCAGGTGGTGGAAGCACTGCTGCGCGAAGCGGAACGCCACAGTGTAAGCTGCGTGTGCCTGTTCACCCGCATCCCGGAATTCTTCTCCCGCATGGGATTTGGGATGGCAGAGCGCGAGCACCTGCCGGACAAAGTCTACAAGGATTGCTGCAATTGCCCACGCCTGCACTCCTGCGACGAAGTGCCCATGGTGCGTGGGCAGGCGCCGAAGTTCGCCATCCTGCCAAGGCCGGTAATTACGGCACAGTTCCCCATTGCCATTCGGCCGATGGAGCGGGAATAGAAGGTTTCAAGGTTTCGAGGTTTCGAGGTTTCAAGGTTCAGTTTCAACTTTCAAAGTTTCGAGAGCGAGATGCAGGTTGCCCTTGCTAGGAACCGGGGTGGCGCCGGCTTGGGTTGCGACCCAGGCGCCGACCCGGTTGGCCGCCTCATTCATTTCGTTGAGTGTTGAACCCCGCAGGCAATGGTGAACAAGGGTTGCGGTAAACGCATCTCCGGCGCCAACTGTGTCCACAACAACAACCCGAAACCCGAGATGC
>DATEGM010000047.1:0-3524 GCA_035280085.1 Terriglobales bacterium | reverse complement strand
AAGTCCACTCCCCGGAATTTGATGGCCATGGCAGTCCTCGTTCTCAGGTTCTTGTGCGGGTCTCCGCGGACCGGCAACTCAGGGCGCGGTGACAGGGGCAAAACGCGCGTCGCGGAAGACCTTTGAAGTTAGCAGAGGGGTGAATCGGCGGTCAAACGAAGGTATTGGAGGCCCCGATATCGGGCCACGTTCGAAGCGGCATTGGCATTTTAGACTTGACTTACACATTACAATGTGTGAAAGTGTACACATGCCAACCAACCTTGCCCTGGACGATCGCCTCATCGAGGAGGCGCGACGCATAGGAGGCTGGAAAACGAAAAAAGAAGCTGTCACCGCTGCTTTGCGTGAGTACATCAAGCGTCGGCAGCAGCGCCGGATCGTCGAACTGTTCGGTACCATCCCCTACGATCCGAACTACGATTACAAAGCCGAACGCCACAGAGACCAGGGAGACCAAACGTGAATGTCGTAGTAGACACCAGTATTTGGTCGTTAGCCTTGCGCAGGAGCAGCAATCAGCTTAGCCCGCGAGAACAGGCATTGCGTGACGAGTTGGGCGAACTCATTTCGGAGGGGCTTGTCCAACTCATTGGGCCCATCCGGCAAGAGCTCCTGTCAGGTATTCGCGAGGAAACCTACTACCGCCGGTTACGGGATTACCTCCGGGCTTTCGATGACGAACCATTGACTGTTGAGGATTTTGAGCAGGCCGCCTCAGCCAGCAACCAGTGTCGTGCCGCTGGAATTACCGGATCCCCTTTTGACTTCCTAATCTGCGCTGCGGCTATGCGCCACCATTGGTCCATCTTCACTGTCGACCAAGACTTCGCCGCATACTCCCGAAATCTTCCTCTGCTGCTCTACACTCCCCGTCCAGCCAAGCACTAACACGGCAGAGTTTCCCTTCTTCAGGTAAAATCACTACTGGACGCTACCCACGCATCCATCCATTTCATCCCATACAGTCTGCTAAACCCGCGCCGCGGGACAGTACTGGTCAGGAGCAACATGGCAAAAATCGCAAAAACCGCGGACCGCAAGAAGATGGACACCACCAAGAGCACGGATTGCCCCAAGTGCGGCAAGCCCACCCGCATTGTGAAGCGGGTGAAGGACCGCGAACGCGGCGTGCCCGGCGGCATCTTCATCTCCTGCTCGGCCTGCGAGTTCTTCGAAAAGTTGTAAGACCGGCTATTGGCTGTTGGCTCTTGGCCGTTGGCTTGTGTGCGCATAACGCCGGCGGGCCATACTAACGACCAACGGTCAATGGCCAACGACCAACTAACGACTATTTTGAACGCTCTACCCACACCATGGCATCCCTCTCCGGCGCACTGTCGGATTACTGGCGGCTGGCCCGTGGCAACCGCAACTTCCGCCGCCTGTGGTGTGCTCAGATCGTCAGCGAAATTGGCGACTGGTTCTATGCCGTCGCCATTTACAGCCTGCTGCTGGAATTCACCGGCAAAGCCTCGTCGGTAGGCATCGCGCTGGTCTGCCAGCTGCTCCCGCAAACCTTCATCGGCCCCATTGCGGGGGTCATCAACGACCGGCTCAGCCGCAAGAAGGTAATGATCGCCGCCGACCTCTCGCGGGTGCTGATCGTGGGCGCGATGCTGCTGGTGCGCTCCCGCTCCATGGTGTGGCTGGTTTACCCGCTGCTGTTTCTGGAAACCATAATGTGGGGCTTCTTTGAGCCGGCGCGCACGGCGGTGTTGCCTAACATCGCGCCCAAAGAGGACCTGATTGTCGCTAACACGCTGCAGTCCACCACCTGGTCGGCGAACTTTGCCCTGGGTGCGCTGCTGGGCGGGCTGGCAGCGGCGTTCCTGGGGCGTCCGGCGGTGTTTGTCATCAACGCCGCATCGTTCCTGCTTTCGGCGCTGCTCATCAGCAGCATGGATTTTCACGAGGCGCATACCGAACTACACGGCCGGCTTCGCGTGCGCGAACTGTTGGACTACAAGCCCGTGGCCGACGGCATTCGCTACGTGCGCAGCGACATCCGCCTATTGGCCATCATGATGGTGAAGACGGGCGTCGGCATCATGGGCGCCAGCTGGGTGATCTTTCCGGTAATGGGCGAACGTGTGTTTCCGTTGCGCGGACACGGGGTTCAGAGCGCAAGCGGCGGCATGCTGAGCATGAGCCTGCTGATGGCCGCGCGCGGTTTCGGCTCGCTGATCGGGCCGCTGCTGGCGGCGGGATGGGCGGGACAGAACCAGGCGCGGCTGCGCAACCTGATCCTGGTTGGCTTGACCGTAGGCGGCGTCGGCTACATGCTGCTGGGCACCGCGCCCGGCCTGGCGCTGGCCTGCGGCGCCATAATCTTTGCCCACATGGGCGCCTCCAACATCTGGGTGTCGTCCACTACGCTGCTGCAGATGAACACCGAAGACCGATTTCGCGGGCGTGTATTTTCCGCCGACCTGAGCGTGCTGACGCTGATAATGGCGATCAGCACCTTTTTCGCCGGCCGTATCCTGGATGCCGGCATTTCCGTGCGCGAACTGGCCGTGGGAGTGGGAGTAACCGTCATGCTGCCGGCTGCTGCCTGGCTCTGGGCGCAGGGCCTGTGGAAGGGCAGAGAGTACGCGGCGACGGCGGAAATCTCCAACCGGTAATTGAACCGCCTCTTCTGGCTACTAGCTTCTAGCCACGAGCTGTTAGCTAGAAGCTAGAGGCTAGTAGCTGAAGAGGCGCTCCCGCCACAGGCATTATTCGTCAATCTTCAATCTTCCTCTAGAATGACGCTCCATGCGCTCTCGCTCTTATGCGCGGCTGGCATTGCTGCTGCTGACCGCGCTCAACTTCCTCAACTACATTGACCGCTCCGTGCTGTTCGCGGTGCAGCCGCTGGTGCAGGCGGAATTCCATCGCAGCGACGCCCAGTTCGGGTTTCTGACCACCGCGTTCTTTCTCTGCTATATGGTGGCGGCGCCCATCGTGGGCCTGCTCGCCGACCGCTACCAGCGGCGAGTCATCATCATTGCCGGAGCGGTGGTGTGGAGCCTGGCCACCATGCTGACGGCGGTGACCTACAGTTTCGACGCGCTGCTGCTGCGGCACGCCATTGTGGGCATCGGCGAAGCCACGTTCGTGACCATCGCCCCGTCCTTCCTTGCCGACCTGTTTGGGGAAGAGAAGCGCGGGCGCATCTTTTCGCTGTTCTATATCGCCATCCCCGTGGGTACGGCGCTGGGCTACATCGTGGGAGGGCAGCTGGGGCCGCGCTATGGCTGGCGCGCGCCCTTCTATGTGGCGGGAGCGCCCGGCCTGGCTATTGCTCTCTTACTGCTGCTGATTCCCGAACCGCAGCGCGGAAGCTGCGATCACATGCCGGAAACGGCCCAGCGCAGCACCTTGCGAGGGCTGGCACGCAACCCGGCTTTCTGGACGGCCACCCTGGGCATGGCCATGATGACCTTCGCCCTGGGCGGCCTCTCGGTGTGGATGCCGACGTTCCTTTCGCGCGTGCGCCACTATCCGTTGCCGAAGGCCAACCAGTTGTTCGGGCTTAT
>DATEGM010000046.1:0-17314 GCA_035280085.1 Terriglobales bacterium | reverse complement strand
ACCCGCTTCCGCTTCCGTGGACGCAAGCCGACGATCAGCTGAAGGAAGTGAAATCAAATGCAAATTTGGGGCAGAAGCAGGCTCCCCTGTGACTTGCCCGCGCAGCAACCCGAGCGAAGGCAGCAAACACCACAGCCGTTTTCCCTCTCTAACTACTGAAGTGGGCTGGAAACGCAGCCCAATGCTCGGAGGTGCTTATGCGAAAAGCAGTTCTTTTGATGGCTGTCCTGCTGCTCTCCGCTGTCTGGGTAGTCGCACAGACCGCGGGTACTCAGGCGGGCACGCCGACACAGTCACCGTCACAAAACAGTTCGACGTCCCAGAGTAGCGGGGCGGCGCAGAATCCGCAGTCGCAACCCGGAACCGCGGCAGGGGAAGCGCCCGGGGCGCAGCAGAATCAGCAAAACCAGAGCAATCCCGCGACCCCCTCAACTTCGCCTAATACACAAACCAATCCCGCAACTCCTTCGACCGGAGCGGCGAGTCAGCCGGCCGGAGCGCAGGCAGGTTCCACAGCTCAATCAGCGGGCGGAGCCAGCCAGACCATCGAAGGCTGCCTCAGCGGCACGCCCGGCGATTACAGCCTGACCACCAAATCCGGCCAGACATACGCGCTGGCTGGCGACGGCTCCTTGCTCGGCGATCACGTTGGCCAGGACGTAAAGATCACCGGGGCTCAAACCAGCGGCAGCTCAGCAGGCTCTAACGGGGCGACCGCGGCTACTGGGACGGGAGCGTCGGCCGGTACTCCAGCCACTCAGGGTTCCGCCACCGGCGGTACGCCTTACGGCTCCACCGGCACCACCGCCTCGCAGCCGGGCGCCACGGCGCAGTCGCAACCCGGAACCTCTACAGGGCAAGCGAACGCAGCCGGGCAAGCGGGGACCAGCGCCAACTCCGGCGCCAACAGCGGACCGCGTTTCCAGGTCAGCAACCTGGAGAAGGTCTCTGAATTCTGCAACATGCCTAAGTCACACTGATGACTTAATTATTTGGGAGTCTTAACCGGCGCTTCAAGCGCCGGTTTTCTTTTTTAGAAATGACAGCAAGAGTTCCGGATGCTCGTAAGCTACCGCAGCAAGCCTTCGGCGATTTCGCCGGCGATGGGGAGCTTGAAGCGTTCGCCCTGGTAGGCCTTGATCATGCAATAAATCCACAGCACGAGGGTGAGCAGCCCCAGGGCCCAGAGAATTAACAGGCCGCCGCCCCAGTGCATTCCGAATCCGCCGCCCCACCACCAGCCAACGCCAAACACGATGGCAACAATCGCGCGAATGATGTGCAACCCGCCAAATGTGACGATGGACTGCGCGGCGTGATAGCGCACGTAGGGGCGGTGGTCAATGAGGTAGAAGATGATGCCAGTGAGCCAGCCCAGCACGTAGCTGAGCAGCGCCGCCGCGTTTTCCGAGAGCCCCGTTTGCGCTTGCGGCACCGGAGTTGGCGTTGCCCGGGCTGTGCCGGGCCCCGCTTGCGGCTCTCCACACACCTGGCAAAAGCGTGCCGTCTCCGGCACCTGAGCGCCGCATTTTGTGCAATAGGTCACGACCCGACCTCCACCCTCAGCCCAGAGTTTCCTTTCCCAAAAGCAATGAGGCTACGCCGCTGCCTTAGGTTTGTACAGGGCGCGAGTTTTGTAAATGTTTCCTTTCAGCCACTCTTCATCTCTGTAATGCAATAATTGAAAAACTTGCTGGCTGGTTGTGGCGGCAAGGCAAACGGGGTATACGGGGATGTTATTGGAGCGAGAACACGGGGCCGCGCAGAGGCATGGTAGCCGCGCGTCTTATTGCGCTCTTGTTCTCCTGATTTGCAGCCTGGGCGCCCTCGCGCAGAACTCCATCGTCCGCGGTACGGTGAGCGATCAGACCGGAGCAGTGGTGCCAAACGCCACTGTGACCCTGCTTAATTCTGCCAAGCAGGCACACACCATCACGTGCGATGAAAACGGCCGTTACACCCTGGGCAATCTCGCGCCGGGCACTTATGCGGTACGAGCCTCAGCGCCGGGGCTGGCGCTGGCCAAAGCACGGAGGTTCACGGTAAAGCCTGGCGTGCAAATCCTGGACCTGGTTCTGAAGGTGCAGGCGGTGTCGGAGAACGTCAGCGTGCTGGGAGAGAGCGTGCCCCTGGTGAGTGTTGACAGCACCAACAATGCCAGCGCCGTAATGCTGCGCGGGTCCGATCTGCAAGCGCTGGCGGATGACCCGGAGGACTTGGCGGAGGACCTGCAAGGGCTGGCCGGGCCTTCCGCCGGCCCCAACGGCGGCTCGCTTTACGTGGACGGATTCAGCGGCGGCGAACTGCCTTCCAAGGACGCCATCCGGGAAGTCCACATCAACGAGAATCCTTTCTCGCCCGAATACGACCAGCTCGGCTTTGGCCGCATTGACGTGCTCACCAAACCCGGGGCCGACAAGTTCCGCGGCGACGCGTTTTTCAATATCGGTGACAGCATCTGGAACTCGCGCGATCCTTATGCCCAGCAGAAGGCGCCCTTCCTGCTGCGCGAGTACGGCGGCAACGTCGGTGGTCCTCTGAGTAAACGCGCGTCCTTCCTGCTGACCACCGAGGGCGCAGCCATTGACAGTGGCTCCATCATTCACGCCATTACGCTCAATCCCCAGACCCTGCAGCTGGTGAATCCCTTCACCAGCGTGTTCAGCGTGCCGCAGCGGCGGATCATCGTGAGCCCGCGGGTGGATTACAAGCTCAGCGCCAACCACAGCGTAACCCTTCGGTACCGGGTGGAGCAGTCGAATATTCGGGATGCGGGGGTTGGCGGCCTCAACCTGCTCTCCATGTCCAACCACGAACATTCGCTGAGCCACACGGTTCAGGCGATGGAGACGGCGGCTATCGGCAGCAACTTCTTAAACCAGGCGCGCTTCCAGTTTTATCGGCTCGGCACATCAATCCTCCCCAACACTACGGCCCCGGAAATTCAGGTGCTCGGCGCATTCAATGGCGGCGGGGCGCAATCCGGGCCGTTAGCTGATACGCAGAACGACTTCGAAATCCAGAATTACACCACAATCACGCACCGAACCCACACCGTTCATTTCGGCATCAGGCTGCGAACGGGAACCGAGGCCGAGCGCTCTGAGCAGGGATTTGGGGGGACGTTTACGTTTGGCGGCGGCGTCGGCCCCATGTTGAACGCCGACCACCAGCCGGTACTGGACAGCTCCGGCAAACCCGTTTTGATTCCGCTGCAATCCATTGACCGATACCAGCGCACGCTGCTGTTTCAGGAGCTCGGGTATTCCCCGGCGCAAATTCGCGCCTTGGGAGGCGGCGCCACTCAGTTCGCCATGGATGCCGGCAACCCGCTGGTGTCCGGAAGCCAGAGCGACATCGGCGTGTTCTTCGGCGATGAATGGAGGGTGCGGCGCAATCTTACCTTGTCGCCCGGCGTGCGCTATGAATGGCAAACCGGCATCCATGATTGGCGCGATGTTGCCCCCCGCCTGGGGCTAGCCTGGCAGCCTGGCGCCAAATTCGTTGTCCGCGCCGGAGCCGGCATTTTTTATGACCGCTTCGCCCTGACCGACATACTGACCACGCGCCTCTACAATGGCGTGACCCAGCAGCAGTATGTGATCAACAATCCCGATTTTTTCCCCAACGTTCCCGCAGTGGCCACACTCGGTTCAGCTGTTCCCAGCAGCATCCAGGAACTCAGCCCGGCGCTGCGGGCGCCCTACACGGTGGAGTCCACCGTCAGTCTCGAACGCCAGCTCGCCCGTGGCACCACCCTGGCTGTCACCTACGCGAATTCTCACGGCCTGCATCAGTTGCGCACGGAGGATAGGAATGCGCCTCTTCCCGGAACCTTTAATCCTGCCGTGCCGGGAAGCGGAATATTTCCCCTCGGCCATCCTGGAGCGGTGTTCGCCATGGTTTCCGATGGCCTTTACAATCAGAGCCAATGGATGGCCAACCTGCGCTCACAGCTCAATGGAGGCTTCTCCCTTTTTGCCAACTACGCATACAACCGGGCATTCAGCAATACTGACGGCCTGAACACCTCGCCGGCCAACGCCTACAATTATGCCGGAGAATATGGCCCGTCCCTGGACGACGTAAGAAATGAGGCCATGGTGGGTGGCTCCTTTGAACGCTGGAACTGGCGAATCAGCCCCTTTCTGATCCTTCGCTCCGGGGCACCCTTCGACATCACCGCCGGCCGCGACCTCTACGGCGATACGCTTTTTAATGGCCGCCCCGGAATCGCCAGCAATCCCAACCAGCCGGGTGTGATCGCGACTGCCTACGGTTTGCTCGACCCCAATCCCAGCCCTGGCGAGCCTTTGCTGCCGCGCAACTTCGGCCGTGGCCCGGGCTTCGTCATGTTGAATCTCCGGCTCGGCAAAACTTTTGAGTTTGGCGCGATGGAAGGCGCAAATGCAGGTGCCGGCCAGAGCGGAAAGTCCCGCTCCGAGCACCGGCGTTATTCCCTTTCCTTCTCTGCACACCTTCGCAACATCTTGAACCACAACAACCCCGGGCCGGTGATCGGCGACATTACCTCGCCGCTCTTCGGGCGCGCCAACCAGAGCGCCGGGTCCAGGCACCTGGGAGGCACGGGCTTTCTGGAATCGGCCAATAACCGGCGGTTAGAACTGCAGACCAAATTTACATTCTAAGAGGACGCGCTCGCGGCGAATCAATCAGCCAGCCTATCCCGCGAGACGTGCCTTTAGACCCGCTGCCTGAGTGCCACCCTTTCCTTGCCAAGCAGTTTGCCTATATAAGTTAAGAGATCAGCCGGTTTGCACCGGCAATTCATTTACCGGGAGCACTATTCCATGAGCACACCCAGCAGAAGAAGCGAACTCCGACGGCGCCGCGCTCGCAAGGAGAAAGTAAGCTTGCTGCGCAAGCGCTATGGGGCCGCTAACTCAGAATCGGACCGCAACCGGATTTTGGAAAAGGTGAAAAAGGTAGCTCCCGCCATTACCTCAGACCAGTTCACCAAAGCCGCGGGCAGCAAATCATAGAGCCTGTCGTGGCGCGGGCACCCTCGGCCGCGAACGCCCTGCGCAGCAGGGCCTCTGCTGAACGGCTTCAGCTGTGAAGCATCTTGCGTGCACCTGCCCAGCGCCTCCCTCCATAGGCCAGAAAACAAAAGGCCGGCCAAAAGGCCGGCCCTTGCTTCACGAAATCCACCTACTTCTTGGGTGCGATCGAATCCTTCACTGCCTTGGCCAGGTAGAACTTTGCCGTGGTCTTGGCAGGAATCTTGATGGGTTCGCCAGTCTGCGGATTGCGGCCCATGCGCGCTTTCCGGTTTACTTTCTTCAGGCGGCCCAGTCCGGGTAGAACGAATACCCCGCTCTTCTTGGTCTCTTTAACAGCGGTGTCGGTCAGCGTCTGAAGAAACGCCGCCGCGGTTTTGTTGTTGGTTTCCAGCTTTTCGGCCAGGTGACGCACCAATTGTGTTTTGGTCATGCCTGCCATGATTCCCTCCTTGAATTGAACGCAGAATTGCTTGTTAGGGGCTATCCTATACCAGCAATCCTGTGGAAAAGAAGCGTCCGAGCCTCATTTTATGCGGTTTTTTTCGCTTCGGTGCTCGATTTTGCACTAAAAATGGGGTCTTTAGGCCGGTCCGGCCCAAAATGGGCGCATGGTTAGCGGCTGCCAAGGGGGTCACCCACCCTCGGCCGGAGGCTACCCTTTGCGGCGGGAAAATGACCCCGAATGTAATAATGAACTGAGGAGACTCAGGTTCGTGAGTTGCGCCCTCTGCCACACCCGAAAAGAGAAGCGTTTTTGCCCCGCCCTGCACGACCGCATTTGCGCCCAGTGCTGCGGTGAAGCCCGCGAAGTTACTATTGACTGCCCCAGTGACTGCGTCTACCTGCAGCAGGCCCGTGAGCACGAGAAGCCGCGGGAGGCGGACCAACTCGACCCCGCCGCGCTCTTTGCCCAGGTCGAGGTTCCGCGCCAGTTTGTCTACGAAAACGAGCACCTGCTGGTGGGCTTGAGTTTTGCCCTAGCGAAGGCGGCCCGCGGCAACCGCAGCCTGAACGATCAGGACCTAATCGCCGCGCTCTCCGCCGCCACCCGCACCTACGAAACTCTGGCCAACTCCGGCTTGCACTACCAGGTTTCGCCCGGCAGCCTGGGCCAGCAAGGGGTGGTGACCGAAGTGGAGAAGACGCTAAAGGAGTACCGCGAGGTCGAGCAGAAGCACCGCGGTTTCAGCAGCCTGCGCGACTCCGACGTGCTGCGCGCGCTGGTTTTCCTGGTGCGCATGGCGCACGCCCGCACCTCCGGCCGGCCCAAATCGCGTGCCCTGATTGATTCGCTGTTTGCGCAGTTCCCGGAGAAAGAGTCGTTGATTGAAAGTCCGGAGAATGCGCCCAGCCGCATCATCATGCCCTAGAAGCTGTCAGCTCTCAGCTCTCAGCTTTTAAGCTTCAGCTTTCAGCACCGCAACCTTTTTCGAATGTCATCCTGAGCGAGGGCAAGCCGCGCTTGCGCGGTAAGCCCGAGTCAAAGGACCTTGCGTCTGCTCATATGGCCGAAAAAGCTTCCTCTGACTGTCATCCTGAGCGAGTGCGCACCGAGCGCAGCGAGGGAGCGCGACCGAAGGACCTCTGCATTTTGTGGTGGGGGCGCCCCTTCGACAAACTCAGGGCAGGCTCAGGCCCTGGGCGGCAACTCCATCAGCAACTTGGCCAATCGAACAGAATTTCGCGATTCTTAACCTTTGCCTTCATCCGCGTTTATCCGCGGCGGAGAAGTTCGCTCCCTCGGCGACGGGGAAGCTTTCCGCACCGCCGGCCCAGCTGGTAGTGCATCCCGCAATTCGCGGACCGTGCGCTTGAACACCGGGTGTCGCTGCTCGGGCGCGATCTCGGCCAGTGGCTCCAGCACAAAGCGACGCTGGTGCAGCGCCGGGTGCGGAATGGTCAGCCCGGCCGTATCCACAACCGAGTTCCCAAAAAGCAGAATGTCCAGATCAATCACCCGCGGCCCCTTGGGCTGAGTGCGCTGCCGTCCCATCTGCTTTTCGATGCCCTGCAGCGCCGCCAGGAACTGTTTCGGCATTTTCTCCGTCCACAGGGCGACCGCGCAGTTCAAGAACCACGGCTGCCGCGCGAGTTCCACCGGCTCGGTTTCATAGAAGGAGGACACCGCCCCCACCTCGCCCAGTGCCGCCAGGCGCTCAATAGCGGCTCGCAGATTTGCTTCCCGGTCCCCCAGATTGGAGCCCAGAGAAAGATAAACCAGCTTGCGCACCCCAGCATCCTTGCAAACTTCTCCCTGCTAATTCAAGGTTATGCCCGAAGTAACCGGCAAAAAGGAGTTGCGGAACCGCGACTTTCGTTACTTTCTGTCGTCTCGCCTGCTCTCTAAGATCGTCATGTTATGACCCTGGAAGCACTGCTTGTTTCCCGTGACCCTGAGACCCTCCGCGTACTTCGCTCCGCACTGGGCAAACTGGATATTACCGTGGAAGTGTGCACCGGCGCCGAGCCGGCCGGCGAGATCCTGTCGGCGAAAAAGTTCGACGCTATTGTCATTGATTGCGACGACATGCACGGCGGCATTGGCGTGCTGCAGCAAGTGCGCAAGGAGCGCAGCAACAAAAACAGCGTCACCTTCGCCATTCTCAACGGTATCACCGATGTGCGCACCGTTTTTCAGATGGGGGCCGGCTTCGTGCTGCAGAAACCCATCAGCACCACTAATGCTCTGCGCTCCTTCCACGCCGCCTATGGCCTCATGCACCGGGAGCGCCGCCGCTATTTCCGCCTGCCCGTGGAAATTCCTGTGACCCTTACCTTCGGCCGCGCCCAGGAGATGAAGGTCACCGCCTCCAACCTGAGCGAAGGCGGCATGGCGATCGAGGCCGCTGCCGCTCTGCCCAACGACGTGGCTCGGGTCAAGTTTTCTCTGCCCGGCACGGAGATCACGCTTTCTCCCAAAGCGGAACTCGCCTGGAGTGATGCTGCCGGGCGTGGCGGCATTCGTTTTCTTGAGCTTACTTTGACCGCCCGCGAACAGCTGGAAAGTTGGCTATTGCAGAAGATGGAGCAGCGTGAGCCCGGCATGCATCCCTCCGTCCGCATCTAATATCATCCCGCTAAAGGACACTCCGCCCGCGACCGTGCACCTTTGCACGCGTCCAGGACAGGCCTAACGAACACCAATACGATCCGGCGCGGTTCCCAGAGTCAGGATTTCCGGCGTGATGACACAAAAACGCGGAACCCAAGATGAGTTCCGCGTATTTTTGAAAATTCATTTAGCGGGCGAAGGTGCCCACAAAGGCGCTGCGCTGGTCGTGCAGTTCCCACGATTCGCCCAGGTCCTTGCCCTGGTACTTGTCAGTCATGGTCACCACCGGCATCGCGTGGGCAGTTTCTGTGAGCGGCGGGTAATAGGTGTGCTCGTTGCCGCAGAAGTGGTCGTGATCGTTCAAGCCGCGGGTTTGCACGGTCACAAAGCTGCCGGCACGCAGGAAGGCGGCGCCATGGTGCTGGTGGTCGCGCAGGACGGCGAAGTCCACGGGAGCGGAAACTACCCGATCCACGCTGGCCAGCAGCTTGCCGCCCATGTGACGGGCAAAGGCGCTGAGCGCGGCCTGCTGCTGCGGCGTGGCTTCGTCATCCACAATCAGGATGGCCTTGGCGGGATAGGGATCGGCATAGGGATCGCCGAGGGTAGCATTGGCGCGCACCACCGCGACCACGCTGTGCCCCGCAAGGCTGACGCCGTTCCAGGCGCCGCGCTGCACGTGCCAGGCCAGGATGGCTTCCTGGCCATTCAGGCCGACTTGGCCGTTGGCGAAGCAGGGCCCGGTCCAGACATCGGCGCTGCGGGTTTCAAGGTAATCGCCGCTGATCTGGTCGGCGGCCAGCGCGCTGCCTACGAGCACCAATACCGAAGCTACAAACATTGCAAGCAGACGAGATTTCATGAGCTACTCCTCACCCCTGAGGTGTCTCCTCTATTTTCCGCCAAACAGGCGGGAAAAGGAAGGGCGGGGGGAAGGATTGTAAATTGGCCGAATCTTGCGAGCCACGGAGCTTCAGCCTCGAAACTGCGAAGTTGAACTCGCGAGATGCTTCGGCGCTAAAGCGCCTCTGCATGACGCCCCGTTACCGGGTTGTTCGCGGGCGGGGTGCCCACGCCACAGGGCTTTACAGGTGATGATCTTCAAATCCGCGTGAATCCGCTCGCATCGGCGGCAATGAAGTTAAGCGGCGGACAAACGCCAGCGTGGAGTTGTATACTGCTCTGCCCACGGGAAGACAGGCGGCAAGCGCCGCCTAACTGTCAACGTTCGCAACCAACCACAAACTTACTTTGGGCAGTTTGACCGCCCATTGCATACCGCTAGTGGAGGCCAGCGATGGCTGACGACCACGAGAAGAATCCCTCCGGCGTTTCGCGAAGAGAATTTCTGAAAATTTCCGGCATTGCCGCCACCGTGCCTCTGGTTGTGCCGCAGGTGGTGGAAGCGGCGGGCGAAAAGGTGCCCGTCCATGGCCCGGGCAAGGTGCCGATGAGCTTCACCATCAACGGCCGGAAGTATAGCGCGCAACTGGAGCCGCGGGTCACGCTGCTGGATGCGCTGCGTGACAGCTTCGACCTTACCGGCGCCAAGCGCGTGTGCGACCGCGCCGAGTGCGGCGCCTGCACCGTGTTGCTCAACAACAAGCCGGTGTACGCCTGCACCGTGCTGGCCATTGAAGCCCAGCATCAGCCCATCACCACCATCGAGTCGCTTTCCGCAGGCGGCAAGCTGCACCCCATTCAAACCGCCTTTGTGGAACACGATGGCCAGCAGTGCGGCTTCTGCACGCCCGGCTTTGTGATGGCCTGCAAAGCGTTTCTGGACAAGTACCCGCACCCCACGGCGGAGCAGATCCGCTATCACCTTAACGGCAACCTGTGCCGCTGCGGCACCTACAAGGGCATTCGCGAAGTGGTGGCGCAGATGTCCGGCACGAAGGGAGCGTAACGTCATGGCGGAATACAAATGGCCGGCGCCGGCGGAACGCACGCTGATTGGCAAGCGCATTAGCCGGGTGGATGGTCCACCGAAAGCTTCCGGACGAGCCAAGTACACCTACGATTACAACCCCAAAGGCTTGCTGTTCGGCAAAGTGCTGCGCTGCCCCTATGCTCACGCCCGCGTCACCAGCATTGATACCAGCGCGGCGGAAAAAATGCCGGGCGTGAAAGCGGTGCAGGTTGTGCAGAAGGCGGGGACCGAAATCCTGTGGCAGGGCGACGACATTGCGGCGGTAGCTGCGGTGGACGAGCCTACGGCGGAAGACGCCATTCGCGCCATCCAGGTGAAATACGAGGTGCTGCCGCACAACGTTTCCGATGCGGAACCGCCGCCGGGCGCAGGCGAAGGCCCTCCCGGCCCGATGAGCGAGGACGACCTGGACGACGCGCTCAGCAACCAGGTTCCGGAGGCGCAAGTCATCAGCCGCCTGCAGAAGGACGGCGTGGCCTTCCAGGTCACCGATGACATGGTGAAGGAACTGAAAGGCTACGGCGTTCCTGATAGCGTGATCAGCGCGCTGAAAGCGGCGCCTTACCATCCCGAAGCCGCCAACCAGCAGCGCCCGCCGTATCAGAAGATGGCGGCGCAGACGCAAGGCGACCCGGACAAGGGATTTGCCTCCGCCGAGGTGACTTCCGAAGGAGTTTACGGAGCTTCGGTGATCACGCACTGCTGCCTGGAAACGCACGGCTCGGCAGCGGAATGGCCGAGTTCCGACCACCTTTTCGTGCACTGCTCCACGCAGGGCGTCTCCGGCCTGCCGGGGCAGTACGCACAAGCTCTGAATATCCCCGCGGGCAATGTGCGCGCACACCAGGACAACGTTGGCGGCGGCTTCGGCAGCAAGTTTTCGCCCGACCGCTGGGGCATCGCCACGGCGCAGCTTTCCAAGACCGCCGGAGGCAAGCCCGTGAAGTACATGCTGGAGCGCGATTCCGAACTGATGACTGGCGGCTCGCGCCCCTCGGCATTCGCCCGCGTCAAAGTGGGCGCCAAGCGTGACGGTTCTGTGGTGGCGTGGGAGTCGAATTCCTGGGGTACGGGTGGCCCGGCGGGAGCAGGCTCGCCGCCAATTCCCTACGTCTTCGAAATTCCCAACCAGCGCAAGCAGCACACCGCGGTGCGCACCAACCAGGGCCCGGCGCGAGCCTGGCGTGCGCCCAATCATCCGCAGGCGGCAGTAATTACCATGTGCGCGCTCGATGACCTGGCGCACAAGCTCAACATGGACCCGCTGGAGTTCTTTACCAAGAACCTGGAGATAGCGGGCCCGCGCGCTCCCATCTACAAGGAAGAATTCCCCATCGCCGCCGACCTGATGGGTTGGAAGGAGAAATGGCACCCGCGCGGCGATAAAGCCGAGGGCCCGGTTAAACGCGGCGTCGGCCTCTCCATGCACACCTGGGGCGGGCGCGGCCATGCCGGCGATTGCATGATGACCCTCCATCCCGACGGCTCGGTGGACATCAAGCTGGGCACGCAGGACTTGGGCACAGGCACGCGGACCGCCATCCTCATCGTGGCGGCGGATTCCCTGGGCATCCCGATGAACGCCATCAGCCTGAACATCGGGGACACCATGTACCCGCCAGACGGCGGCTCGGGCGGCAGCACGACCATTGGGGGCGTCAGCTCCTCCACCCGGCGCGCGTCACTGATGGCACTCGGTCAACTCTTTGCCAAGGTGGCGCCCGCGCTCGGCGCTCAACCCGGTGACTTGGAAGCCAAGGACGGCACAGTGCGGGTGAAAAACGACCACAGCAAGTCGCTCAGTTGGAAGCAGGCCTGCGCCAAGCTAGGCGCCATGCCGGTGAGCGTGACCGGCAAGAATCCCGGCCCCGGCAACCTGATCAACAGCGGCGTGGGCGGGGTGCAGATGGCCGACGTCTCCGTGGACACCGAGACCGGCATCGTCAAAGTGAACAAGATGGTGGCGGTGCAGGACTGCGGCCTCATCATCAACGTGAAGCTGGCGGAGAGCCAGTGCTACGGCGCGCTCATCATGGGCATCAGCTACGCGCTATACGAGGAGAAGATCCTCGACCCGGTAACCGGGCGCATGCTGAACCCCAACATGGAGTTCTACCGCCTGGCGGGTTTGCGCGACATCCCCGAACTGGTGGTGCACATGATGACCGATCCCCTGAACGACAATCGCGGCGTGATCGGACTCGGCGAACCGCCCGTGGTTTCACCCGGTGCGGCGATCTCCAATGCCGTCGCCAATGCCATCGGGGTGCGCGTGCCCTTCATACCGCTCACGCCTGACCGCGTGCTGGCGGCGCTGGAACAGCAACAGAAGGCAGGTGCCTGATGCGAGCTTTCGAATACACCAGTCCAACTACGCGCCAGCAGGCAGTGGAACTGCTTTCCGGCGAAGCCGCCGTGCTGGCCGGCGGCACTGACCTGCTCAGCCTGATGAAAGACGACGTCGTGACCCCCAAGCGCGTGGTCAACATCAAAGACATTCGCGAGCTGAACGGCGTGCACTACGGGCCGCGGGGCCTGCAGGTTGGCGCGCTGACTCCTTTAGGCGATCTGGCGGACAATGCGCTGGTGAAGCAACACTACCCTGCTTTCGCCGACGCGCTGCTGGAGGCGGCTAGCCAGCAGATACGCAACATGGCCACCATCGGCGGCAACATCTGCCAGCGGCCGCGCTGCTGGTACTTCCGCTCTGGCTTTGGCCTGACGCCGAAGACGCCCGATGGCAAGTCGCTGGTGGAAGCCGGGGACAATCGCTATCACGCCATTCTGGGGAATGATGGGCCGGCCCTGTTTGTCAGCCCGTCGAGCATTGTGCCCGCAATGATCGCCTATGAGGCGCACATTCGCATTGCCGGACCCAAGGGAAGCCGCGAAGTGGCGCTGGAGAAGTTCTTCAAGGTTCCCCAGGCGGAAGGCGAGCGCGAGCACGACCTGCAGCCAAATGAAATTGTCACCGACATTTTCCTGCCGCCGCCAGCCGGGGGAAGGTACGCGCATTACGAAGTGCGACAGAAGGAGTCGTTCGACTGGCCGCTGGCACTTGCGGCGGTAGCGCTGCACATGAATGGCAACACGGTGCGCTCGGCGCGGGTGGTCATGGGCTACGTGGCGCCGGTGCCTTGGGTTTCCGAGGAAGCGGCGCAGGCGCTCGTGGGAAAGACGGTGAACGAGGAATCCGCCAAAGCAGCAGGCGATGCCGCCGTCAGCAAGGCCAAGCCGCTGAGCCACAACGGCTACAAAGTGCAACTGGCGCGAGTGGCGGTGAAGCGTGCGATTTTACAGGCGGCGCAGGGCAAAGCGGAGGGAGGCGAGGCATGATCAGCGAGCAAGAGCGGTTCAACACCGAGAATCCCAACCTGTGCCCGGGTCTGCGCTGGAAGCGCCAATTCTATGATTCCGAGCCCGACCCCACCGTGCAGCGCTCCAATGACGGAAACTACTGGTGCGTCTACACCCAGACCTGCATCGGGCCGGACGGCAAAATTGCCGAACCGCGCGCCTGCTCGTTTCCGCGGCGGAAGTGCCACGGCGACGGGCAATGCGGGTGAAAAGCCATTTGTCACTGGTCAGTTCGCCGGCCAAAGGTGCGCGTGGGACGCGCGCAGGACGGACGGCCAGAGGCCGGCGCTACAAATGGCGTGACTCCTGAGTGCCGACTCTCTAGTACCACCCACAAATGGCCGAGAAAATCACCAAATCCGACGCCGATTGGCGCCAGCAGCTCTCGCCGGAGGAATACTACGTCACACGGCAGAAGGGCACCGAACCGGCTTTCAGCGGGCGCTACTGGAACACGAAGGAGCACGGCACCTACAACTGCGTGTGCTGCGGAGAACCCCTATTCAGCTCCGATACCAAGTACGAATCGGGTACCGGTTGGCCTAGCTTCTGGCAGCCGCTGCAGGAGGACCGGGTGGAGGAGCGAACCGACCGCAGCCACGGCATGGTGCGGGTGGAGGCAGTTTGCGCCCGCTGTGGCGCGCATCTGGGCCACGTCTTCGAAGACGGCCCCGCGCCCACCGGGCTGCGCTACTGCATGAACTCCGCCTCTCTCAAACTCGAAAAGCACTAATTCACCACAGAGGACACAGAGAGCACAGAAAAGATTTTTCCAGGAATGATTTACCACAACGGGTGCGAATGGAAGGGATATCAAATCAACCGGTCATTGAGACTTGCAAAGATTTTTCTGTGAACTCTGTGTCCTCTGTGGTGGGATCCGGGTTTCGTTATTTCACGCCGTTGGGATAGAGCAGAATCTTGCTTGCCTCCCCCGTCCGCAGCCGTTCCATGCCCTTGCTGAAATCCTTCATGGACATGCGGTCGGTAATCACGGGGTGCAGGTCGAGCTTGCCCGCCTTTAGCAGCGCAGTCATCTGGTACCAGGTCTGGTACATGCGCCGGCCATTGATGCCCTGGATGGTGATGCCTTTAAAAATTATGTCTTCGGAGAAGTTCAGGGCGATCGGTTTGGAGGTAAGGCCCAGGAGGGAAATGCGGCCGCCGCGGCGCACGATGTTGAAAGCTGTTCGGATGGCGTCGGGGTGCCCGGCCATCTCCAGCACCACATCCACGCCCAGGCCACCGGTGTGGTCCATCACAAATGTTCGCGCGTCCTCGGTTTTGGGATCGAGAACGTAGTCCGCCTCCATCTGCTGCGCGATCTGGCGCCGGTACTGGTTGGTCTCGATGGCATAAACCGCGGTGGCTCCGCAGGCCCGGGCCACGGCGATGGAGAACAGCCCAATGGGTCCGCAGCCGGTAATGGCTACGGTTTTAGCCGCGATTTCGCCCGCCAGCACAGTGTGCACCGCGTTGCCCAAAGGATCGAGAATGGAGGCATATTCCTGGGGAATCTCGGGGTCCAGCTTCCAGATATTGGATTCGGGGATGCGCACATATTCGGCGAAGGCGCCGTTGTCGTCCACCCCAATGATCTTCACGAACTGGCAGATGTGAGCTTCGCCGGTGCGGCATTGCAGGCACTTGCCGCAGGCAACGTGCATTTCCGCGGAAACGAAGTCGCCTTCCTTGACGCTCGTGACCTCGGCGCCCACCGCAGCTACCACTCCGCAGAACTCGTGCCCAGGAATCAATGGCGGATGGATCCGGCGCTGCGCCCAGGGGTCCCAGTTGTAGATGTGCAGGTCAGTGCCGCACACCGAGGCGACCTTCACCTTAACCAGAACGTCGGTCAGGCCGATTTTGGGTATGGCAACATCGCGGACTTCCGCGCCCGGCTTTGGCTCGGGCTTCACCACGGCCAGCATGGTTTCAGCCATTGAGGCTACTCACCTTCCGTTCCTACGCGCCGGGGGATGCGGAGTGCAGCAGGAAACCCCTGATTCTAACATTCGGCTTGTTAGCCCCTAAAGATTCAACTCATGCGCTGTGGGCGGGACCCGTTTATGTCATCGGGCCGGGCTCACGCCTTGTACTTCTCCTGCCCCGGCTTGGGCACGCTCAGCGACTTCCAGCGCGGACCGCACCAGTGCTTCGCCAGATAGGCGATCTGCCCGACGTGATAGGCATAGTGCAGCGAAGCTACGTTGAGCGCCTTCAGCACCGAATAGGGCTCGCCACGAATTGTAACGGTGCGCTCCACGTCTTCGGGCCGCAGTTCCTCCAGGGCGCGGAATAGAATTGCCCAACTCTCCTCCCAGGACCGCATCAAATGGTCACGGGGGGCGCCGTTTGCGTCTTCGAACTCCTGGTCGCGATGGCGGTCAGGTTTCTCTCCGTCGCTGGTTAGAAAATCAGTGAAGCGCGAACGCAGGTTGCCTGCTATGTGCTTGACCAGCAGGGCGCAGCTGAGCGATTCGGAATCGGGCTTGCGCAAAAACTCCTCGTCGCTGATCTGTGCCAAGGCGCCTTCGGCGAGCTTCTTATAGGCGCGAAGGGCGCGATTGGCTTCTGAAAGATAGGTCGAAGATATCTCGCTCATACGAGGTATTTTACGGGGGCCCACCTGGCGGCGAACGCCTTTCGTAACTTGTGACCCTGGGCCGCCGCCATGATTAAATCTTTACAGATGGAGAAGAGGCCTGCAACCCGTTACGACTTCCGCTGCGAGGCTCAGTTCTGCAAACGCGGAAGCAATGCCCCCTTCCGCGGGTTCCTGAGCGACATCAGCCTGACCGGCTGTTATTTTGAGACCATCACGCCTGAGCCGGTGGGTACCCCCGTGGAGATTATGTTTCAAGCGGCGGGTGCTTCTGTGCGCTTGCCTGGCGTGGTGCGGGTAGTCCATCCCAGCATGGGCATGGGAATTGAATTTGCCGATCTTTCTCCGGACGCCGCCAAGGCGCTTCAGGGCCTGGTCAAGGCGCAAGCCGCCAGCGCATCGTAGCGCTGTTCACGTCTCTTCCCTGTTAATTATTCCCCGTTACTCCCTGTCATGTTGAGCGAAGGCGCATGCCCGAGTCGAAATTGAGGCGTCAGCGGGCGTCTGAGCCCGCTGCCGAAATCCTGAGCGCAGCGAAGGACCTCTTAGGAGAACCCTTTTCATCCTGTCATGTTGAGCGAGGGCGCATGCCCGAGTCGAAACACCCCGCTGCGGGTGGAAGCACCCAACTGTCCAAAGGAATTTCTGAGGTCAAGACCTAGAAAGAACTTCTGTCAGCGGTTTAGTTGGTCGAAGATCGCAGGGGTCTTTCGACTCCGCAGGCTAGTCCGCGAGCGGAGCGGGCTGCTTCGCTCAAGATGGCAGCAGAAAGCAATTTGCTGGTTCCCGATTCGCCCTCCGCGTTGAACACATACAAAAACGGCCCCGGCGGGGCGAATGCCGGGGCCGGTTGCCGCAGGGAGGGCTCGCCGTTCAAGCCGCCACTGCCGCAATCACGTGCTCCGAGATGGTGGTCTCTACCTTGAAGGTGTTCACCACCACGGGCATGATCAGGTAGGGCTTGATCATTTCGTTCAGTTTGGGGAAGGTCTCGCGCTCATAGCGCTCGGCATCCGCCTTGGTGTGCCACAGGGTCAGGAAGCAGAACTTCTCCGGTTTGGTATCGTGCTCCAGTCCGATGATGTCGGCGAAGCCGGTCTGCCGTTTGAGGATGGGCATGATCTCTTCGCGCATCTTCTTCAGGAAATCGGTTTTCTTCTCCAGCTTCAGATTGCCTTCCAGCATGCGTGCGAACATTTGAAAGCTCTCCTTTGCTATGGAATTGGGACTCCTGATTTAAGCCCGCCAAGGGCGGGGAAGGGTCGGTTGCGCCAGATGTTTACGCTGCTAGTTTGATATAAAAAGGCTAAATCTCGGGGAGCAGGGAAGGAGCACTGGCCAGC